>NZ_JADBTX010000099.1:0-77492 GCF_020245945.1 Microcystis sp. M015S2 | reverse complement strand
CCTTATCCTGACTTGATTTCAGTTTTTTCTTTGTCAGTAAGGGTGTCAACAAGGAATATTACAAATTGTTAACCGAGTCTTGAAAGCCTTGTGCTACAAAGGTTTGAAATGTTAAGAAAGATGTGACTAAAGGACAGCTTGATAAGGGGGGCATCTGATAATTTTTAACGCCTACCTACTTATCAATCCGAGAAACGCTGTATATAACCTCCTATGCAATCAAAAAAGCAACGAAGAAAAGACATTTTCATAATATCATCTAAACCCTATAGGTTCTGTCAGGTAGGGGATAGAGAATTTAACTTAGTGTCTATAGAGTTATTGCGGTTTAGTTTTACTAGGAATCAGAATTAATGACCAGTAAGTAGCAGCCTCTGGATCGACTTCTGTAATCGGAATAATTTGCTGATTGGGTAAGGTTGCTCGTTCGATGTAGAGGGCGCGTTCTAATAATCCTAATTCCTCGAGAATATTGCGAACTTTAGCGAAATGTCTGCCTAATTTAATAATCGCCGCTGCATCGATAAAGGCTAGGCGATCCCGCAATATTTCCGCCTCTAAAGTAGCGGGCATAATACTAAATACGTCATTTCGATAAGTAATAGGTACACCCAGCATTGCTGCACTTGCCATCACTGAAGAAATACCCGGCACGACTTCAATTGAAAAGCGATCACACAAGCGATTAAAGATATACATAAATGTGCCATACAACATCGGATCGCCCACACATAAAACCGCCACATCTCGACCTAAGTTTAACTGTTCGGCGATGTTTTCGGCGGCAATATCATAATGAGGTTGAGAACTGCGCTCGACACTAAAAGGTAAAGGCATGGGAATTTCTATCTGCTCGGGACGGATAAAATCCGAGACAATTGCCCGTGCCAAAACTTTGCCACTTTCTAAGGTAGGATAAGCAATTACCGGAACAGTTGTGAGAATCCGGTGTGCTTTTAGCGTCAACAATTCGGGATCACCTGGCCCGATTCCTAATCCATAAAGTTTGCCTAATTTATTCATAATTCGTTCTCTTTTGCTAAAGCATTGACTGCTGCTGCTGCGATTGCGCTGCCTCCCCTACGTCCGTGCAGGGTAATAAATGGCACACCACGACTATTAGTTGCTAATTCTGTTTTCGACTCTGCCGCTCCCACAAATCCCACGGGAAAGCCTAAAATCAAAGCCGGTTTATCTACATTTTGATCGAGCAATTCTAGTAGGCGAAAAAGTGCGGTTGGTGCATTACCAATGGCTACCACTGCCCCAGCTAAATGAGGTCGCCAAAGTTCTAAAGCGGCAGCGGATCGGGTATTATTAATTTGCCGTGCTAACTCGGTCACTTCTGGATGATTGAGGGTACAAATAATCGGATTATTTTTAGGTAAACGCGCTTTGGTAATGCCATTAGCGACCATTTGAGAATCACAGAGAATTGCTGCACCCCCAGCGAGGGCATTTCGTCCGATTTTAACCGCGTCCGGTGATGCTTCTAAATCTTTTGTTATGTCCGTCATCCCGCAGGAATGAATTAGACGAACCGCCACATGAGCTAAATCATCGGGGAGATTTTCCCAGTTAGTTTCAGCCCGAATAATAGCAAAAGATTTGCGGTAAATTTCCTCACCATTCTTAATGTATTCCATTCTATTCATCTAAATTTTTCGATTTTTGGGAGCTTAAAATTTGGGCTATGAGGGGGGGAATCTTGGTAAATTCTCCCTCAAATATGGGTGTTTCTAAGAACTTTTGACTATCACCCACATAGACTTGATAAGCTTCTAGTATTTGCCCATTTTCCTCGATGGTAGTTCCTAAAAGGGTAATTTCGGCTGGACCTGGTTGAGCACAGGATTTAGCACAACCTGTCAAATGAATATTAACAGGAGAATTGCAGGTTAAGCGTTCCTGCAAATAATCTGCTAGGAGAGAAGCATGAATTTGAGTTGCAGTGGCCGCTGCTGCACAACCTGGTTTACCGCTACAGGCAACTATCCCCGCATCCCATCCGGGAGAAGCGGATAATCCTAAGGATGCCAGTTTTGGCAACAATTCTGACACTTTTTCATCGGGAATATCGGGTAATATAACAGTCTGCCAAGGGGTTAATCGTAACTGACCACTGCCAAAAGTTTCTGATAGTGTCGCTAATCCCCATAGTTGATTAGCCGTCAATTGTCCTAATCTTAATGGTAGACCAATATAAGACAATCCGGGTTGCTTTTGAGGATGAATTCCCAGATGAAAATAGGGTTGAGTGGAATGGGCAGCCTGCCGGTATTCTTGCCCTTGTATTATGCCGGTAGAAGTCCGATGTAATTGGTAGTTAACTTGTTCGAGATATTTTGCTAATCCCCAATCTTTGAGCAGGTGTTTCATCCTCGGTTTTTTACCCTTGATATTGGGGGTTTGTTGAACATAATCGACATAAACCTTTACTAAAGCTTTGACCACAGCTAAACAGTTTTCTGGCTCAATTAACAATTCCGTGTCATAGAATTGTTTATCTCCTCCGAGTGCTAATCGAAAGCAAACAAGAGAAGTTAAATTTGTCGGATTTTTGACGGTAATTGCCGATAGCTGAATCTCATTATAGCGGTGTTGCCAGGCCATAGTTGAACCGGTGCCAATTCCCACTGCACCACCGCCATCGATACCGATACTAAATTTAGGACTTAGTTGGGCAATTGATGGATAATTTTGGATAAAATTATCTAATTCTTGGACTAATGGACGAGTATCGATCGATTCTTGGCAGTCAATTCCGGCAGTGGGACTAGACATGATATTACGCAGATGATCAACACTGGGATTATGGGCAGCTAACCCTAATTTTTGCAGGGTTTGAAATGCTTCTAAAGTGGGGGATTTTTGCAGTCCGCGAATTTGCAAATTTGCCCGATTGGTAACTTGTATTGTCGTCTGCCATTGTTCGAGCCAATTGGCGATCGCTTTTCCCTGTGGAGAATTGAGCCATCCACCGGGGGTGCGGAGACGAATTAAAAACCCATCCTGGGCAGCAGTTCCATAAAATAAACCGGGACAAGCATTTGCTTCAACTAACCAATTCACCGTTGTTTGTTCTCCATGCGACGCAGAGAAGTAGTTAGAAAATTAGTTGTCTATACTACCGATTAAAAACTTGTAATTGGTATTCTGACTCGCAAGGAAAAAGGGAAGATGTACTCTTTTTACTTTTTACTTGATTACAGCTGCGGCACAGTACCAGAATTGCACTGGACTTTCCCAAAGACAAGTTTAAGGATTATACCACGTTTTCGGTTGAAACTCAGTATCGTTAAGAATCGCTACATTTTCCCCCCTTTGTGCTAAGACAAATAAACCTTGACGATAAGCATATTTATCCGCTCCCTCTTCGATTTCAATGCCTGCTACTGCCCCATATAATTGTTTGTGGTTATATTCGGGAAAAAATTGCCTAAATTCTGTTAGATTCTTGATTAATTCTTTGACATCATCTACACTTAAACTACTTTTAACTTCCACTACTAGCACATGATTTTCATTAGTTACTAACACATCAATTTCTAAGGTTTTACCGTCGAGACGTTTTTTGACTCTTTGACTAACTTGATGTACGGGAATCTGACGATTTAAAAATAAAGTCTCACAAGCTGGGGCTACCATATTTTCGACAAAACGACCCCATTTACCCCCAAGATTACCAATTTCTTGACTGAGTCTAGTAATTTGGCGATCAGTTTTTAAAGATTGTTCTT
Organism: Microcystis sp. M015S2; assembly: GCF_020245945.1. Classification (NCBI taxonomy): domain Bacteria; kingdom Bacillati; phylum Cyanobacteriota; class Cyanophyceae; order Chroococcales; family Microcystaceae; genus Microcystis; species Microcystis sp. M015S2. Next base: position 73,752 of record NZ_JADBTX010000099.1, on the reverse strand, counting down.
TGAGAATGCGCTCGGTTTCTTGAAAGCGTCGCTCGGTTTCTAAAGATTGTTCTTTGAGAACACGCTCGGTTTCTTGAAAGCGTCGCTCGGTTTCTTGAAAGCATCTTTCTGTCTCTTTTTGAGCTTCTACTAATTCGGCTAATAATCTCCAAACGTCATCGGCGGTGGTGGTCATAATTTTTCCTCTGAATTAACTTGACACTAAGCCGATTATATCTTGTTTGAAGGATAGAGCCTGATGGCAGATAATGAAATAGTAGCGATTTTTTTTAATATGGCGGATCGCAATTGTAAATCGAAATGGCTATCGATTATAGGAATTGGTGAAGATGGCTTAGAAGGGTTAAGTTCGGTGGGGCGAAGTCTGCTTTCTTTAGCATCAGTTATTGTCGGTGGTGAACGTCATCTGGCAATGTTACCCCCAGAGGATCAACGGCAAAAACTGCTCTGGACTTCTCCCATCCAAGACTCCATTAACGAGATTATCCGCCTTCGTGGTCAATCCGTCTGTGTTTTGGCTAGTGGTGATCCCATGTGCTACGGAATTGGTGTCACCCTCACCCGTCAGATTCCCCTTGAGGAAATGACGATTATTCCCTCTCCTTCTGCCTTCAGTCTTGCCTGTAGTCGTTTGGGTTGGTCCCTGAGTGAAGTGGAAACTTTGAGTTTGTGCGGTCGGCCCCCGGCTTGGTTGAATGGGGTGCTTTATCCCGGTGCTAAACTGCTGGTACTGAGTGCTGATGCCCAGACTCCGGCGATCGCTGCTCGGCTGCTCAGGGAGGGAGGTTTTGGCGAGAGTTCCATCACGGTTTTAGAACATCTAGGGGGAACCCTAGAACGCCACATTCAAGGCATCGCCAACGATTGGGAGTTTACAAATCTGGCGGATTTAAATGTCATCGCCATTAGCTGCATCTCCTCCCATCCCCCCACCCGGGCGCCGCGCCTTCCAGGACTGCCGGATTCTGCCTACCATCATGACGGCCAGTTGACAAAAAGAGAAGTTCGTGCTATCACACTGAGTAGATTGGCTCCCTTACCCGGACAATTGCTCTGGGATGTGGGGGCAGGTTGTGGTTCCATTGCCATTGAGTGGCTGCGTAGCGATCGCCGTTGCCAGGCTATTGCGATCGAACATCATCCCACCAGATTACAATACATTGCCGATAATGCCGCCGCCCTGGGAACGCCCCATCTGCAAATCGTCGCTGGAATCGCACCGAGCGCCTTGGAAGATTTACCGCAACCGGACACTATTTTTATTGGTGGCGGTATCACCACACCCCATATATTGGAAACCTGTTGGTTAGCCCTGCGCCCCGGGGGTCGTCTTGTTGCCAACACTGTTACAATTGAAAGTGAATTAGTCCTCTTGCAATGGCATAGTAAATTAGGAGGGGAACTGCTGCGGATTGGCATTGAAAAAGCCGAACCGGTCGGTAAGTTTTTAGGTTGGAAAGCCATGGCCCCCGTAACCCAGTGGACTGTTCTGAAACCGAGATTGTAAATCCTTGATTTTGTCCTTGATCTGTCTTGCAAAAGTTGTCAATATTCCGACTCCTCCCCACTAACAAACTTCTTCAGCAAACCCTAATTAGTCTTATGGTTTCGCAACTAGATAAAACTAACGTCACTGAAATTATCTACCCCGATAGCGATGGTCAACCCATGGCCGATAATACCCTGCAATTTCGTTGGATTACGACAATTAAAACTAATTTAGACTGGCTATTTCGCGAGCAGTCTGATGTCTTTGTTGCGGGTGATTTACTCTGGTATCCTGTGGAAAATGATAATAAACTACGTCAAGCGCCGGATATCATGGTGGTTTTTGGGAGACCAAAAGGGGAAAGGGGTTCCTATCGACAATGGCTAGAAAATAATATTAGTCCCCAGGTGGTTTTTGAAATCCTCTCTCCGGGTAACACCCTCACGGAAATGGCCAAAAAACAGCTATTTTATCAGCGTTATGGGGTCGAGGAATATTATATTTATGATCCCCATAAAAACGATGCTAGTGGTGGGATAAGAGGCGAAAATCAGCTAGAAATTCTAGAAACTCTCGATAATTGGGTTAGTCCCCGTTTAGGAATACGTTTTCAGTTAGGGGAACCGGAAATGTTGCTTTTTTATCCCGATGGACAAGCTTTCACTAGCTATAATCAGGAAAAACAACGAGCGGAACGATTAGCCAATAAACTGCGGGAATTAGGCATTAATCCTGACGATATCTAAGTTTACCCCTTGATCTCACTTTTATTGCCGAGTATTTCAATTAAAGTTAACTCTATTGCTGGAAAGGATTCAATAAAAATAATTTCACCTCGATAATATTTCTGAATATCCTGATAACTACCCTGCAGCGGATGGCGATAAACTTCTAAACATTCTTCCTTGAGATTGACGATCCAAACTTCTTGAATATTTGCCTCTGCATAAAGAGGGATTTTAGTATAGCGATCATAATCGAGGGTAGAATCGGAAACTTCAATAATTAAATAGATATCTTGAGGACAAGGATAGGCAGCAACATAAAAATCTGATCGAGGTATTAGTAAACTTAAATCTGGTTCTGGTTGAGAATTATTATTTAATCTAATCGGGTTTTGCACTCCTAAGAGAATAAGATCACCGAATTTTCGATAAAATAACTGTGTTAATCTAGCTATACAGGCAGCATGACGGGTTCCCATCGGTGACATTTTGATAATTTCTCCTCGAATTAATTCGACTTTTTCATCGGGTTTGATTATTCCCTGGGTTGTCATTTTTTCGTATTCTTCCACCGTAAACTTACGAGTAATCAGTGATAAAGACATTTCAACTAAACTCCTACTTTCTCTTTATTCTATCTGGACAGCTTGCCAAGGGGTGAATTATCAGTATCAAAACAATTAATCAGGGGGATAAACTAACTTTTTGGGGACTTATACTGATTTTTCTAGAAAAATCATCGGTTGCCATGGCGACAAAACCGCTAGAGCTAACGTCTAGAAAGCTGGGGTCGGATCGAAACTGCCCCAAAAAAGCTACTATAGGTCAGTTGTCGATGTTAGAAAAAATAGCCGTTCCCATCAGGAACATTAAGTCGAGAAATTTTATGGTTAAGCGAAAACAGCCTTATAGTTTAATTTATCTGCTCACTCTGGTGATCGGTTTAGTGATTGCGATCGCACCTGACGGACAAGCACAAACCCCCGACTCTAACACTCCTGCCAGCGATCCTAACGAATTGAAACCCTTAAATCAAGCCGATAGTGTCCTGAGTCTTCAGGGGGGACAACGTTTAGTGGAAGAAGCGAACACCGCTATTAATGCCGCTAAATACGATGTCGCTGTGGACAAACTCAATCAAGCGCGTCGGATTTTTAACCAACTATCTAACTATCATCTGCAATTAGCTAATAGTTTCTCAGGAATTGACCCAAAAGTATTCGATTCTCAGCGTCAAAGTGCTTTAAACACGGGACAAATGCGGGATGAAGCCACCTATCAGCTTGCTTTGGTCCATAGGGCGCAAAATCAGCCAGAATTGGCGGTTCCTTTGTTAATTCAGGTGATTCAATCCCAAAACCCCACCAGTGAATTAGGACAAAAAAGCTATCAACAACTCTACGAGATGGGATTTGTCAGTACACCCATCTCCGCACCGACTCCCACATCGGCAACTCCTAACAACTCCCCCCCACAGCAGTAAATTTTGTCCCCATTGACGAGCTTTCGGTAACAATGGGATCAGAGTATCTTTAATTGTTTTGAGGAGTTAAGATGGTTGACTTTCGCCAAGTAGAAGCGATGATTCAAGAACAAATCCCCGATGCACAAGTGATGATTCGGGATTTGACGGGAGGTGGCGATCATTTGGAAGCGGTGGTTATTTCTGGCGAATTTGCTGGCAAAACCCGCGTTAAACAGCATCAAATGGTTTATGGCGCTTTACAATCGGCACTGGCTACCGAAGCCATCCATGCTTTGGCATTAAAAACCTACACTCCCGACAGTTGGGCAGCAGAAAAATAACAGTTATCAGTTATCAGTTATCAGTTAGTTTTTTGGCTCTCTTAGGTTTGGTGGGCAAAATGTATTCTAAAATACATTCTTCCTAGCGAGCGAGTGGAAGGAACCACAAAGACACAAAGGACACAAAGATTGATCGATCCTCTGTAAGTTAAACTTATCACACAGAACCTAGAAGAGCCAACTACCCAATTCATAATTCATAATTCATAATTCATAATTCATAATTCCCACACCCCACACCCTACCCCCACGAAAAACTTTTTGCCGCAAACCCTAATTACTTATGGTTAGTCCTTTACTGGAACCCTTTCGAGAAGCCTATCGCAATTTGGAACTTTTACCCCTGCGATCGGATAAAGAATTACAGCGTTTTGCTGTCAAATACGGCACAGAAATTATCGACGAATTAGAACAATTGGTCGAAGATAGTCCTTCGGAAGACGGAAAAATTATTCTAGCAGGACATCGGGGTTGTGGTAAGTCAACCCTACTCTATGAATTTAAAAGAAAGTTAGATGATCGCTATTTTGTTGTTTTCTTCTCGATCTCAGACATGATCGAAATGTCAGACGTAAATCATGTTAATATTTTATTCTCGATCGCCGTTCAGATGATGTCAGAAGCGGAAGCCCAAAATTTAACTATTAAAGATTCTATTAAAAAAAGCTTTTATCAATGGTTTGCTGAACAAATCCGCACCGAAACCAATCAAGCAGATGCCACTGTCGAAACAGGTTTTAACTTTTCTTCTTTACTAGCTCACATTAAAGGAATTCTCAAGATTAATTCGACTATTCGCGAGGAAATCAAACAAAAGTATGAGCGGAGAATTACCGATTTAGTTGCCCAAATTAACATTATAGCTAGTGCGATTGAGTCCCAAAGTCAGAAAAAAATCTTAGTAATTGTTGATGACATTGATAAAATTGACTTAGCACAGGTAAGGGATATTTTTCAATCCCATATTAAAGCGATTATGTTGCCCGGTTTTCGGATTATTATGACTATTCCGATCGCCGCTTTAAGAGAAGTAGCTTTAAAGGCAACTCTCCAAACAGAAACCAACGATCAGATCGTGCAAATGCCTGTATATAAACTCTTTAAACAGGGAGAAATTAATTCACCTAATGCTATACCCGATCCCCAAATTATTGCTACTTTAACCGAGATAATCACTAAGCGCATCGATTCCGCTTTAATCGATCCTGACACCCTCGAAAAAATTTGTCTTTATAGTGGGGGAGTGTTACGAGAATTAATTCGCATTACTAATGATTGCTGTCGGGTTTGTTTGCGATCGGTTCGTCGTTATCCCGATGATAATACCCTAAAAATTAATCAAGCTGTTTTAGAACAATCAATCACAGAACTTAGTCTCGATTTTGCTGAAAGTATCGGTACAGCAGATGAGGAAATTATTAAAACTGTTTATGAAAAGTCAAAACCGAAGGATCTCAAGGATCAAAATTTTCTAGATCTGTTGCATGGTTTATATATTTTGGAATACCGCAATGGCGATCTCTGGTATAACGTGCATCCGATTGTGGTTGAGTTAATGAAAAAAAGAGGAACAATTTGAATGGGATATTATGAATAATGAAACATCTTCAATTATTGACCAAAATGAAAGAGAATACGAAGGTTTAATCGTATCTCTAGAGGCAAATCAAGAGAGATTAAATATATTGATTTGTGTGTGTGATCAGGAAAAATTGCGAGAAGAAATTATTGATCGCTATAGCAAAGAATTAGAACCAGTAATCCCTTGTTATCGGATTGATTTAGATCAAAAAGAACCGAGTTTAAGAGCAGCAATTGCTAGTTTAGTCTCCAGAAAACCAGAGTTATTACAAAGCAAAAACGCTGTGATCACAACCACAGGAGTGGAAAAATTACACTCGATCGAATGGCAACGGGAAAAATCGGAACTAGATAAATTTTTTGGTTATCTGCAATGGACAAGGGAAGGATTGCGAGAATTTCCCTATTCTATCGTTCTTTGGGTAACAAGCACAGTGGAAGTAAATTTACGCAAAAAGTCCCCCGATTTTTGGAGTTGGAGAAAAGGAGTTTTTCGCTTTATTTCTCCTCCAAGTAACTTTTTACCTTGTCAAGAATTTTTACCAATTTTACAATCTTTTGACGAAATTACTATAGACAAAGATATTCCTTTTATCTCTAAAGAAGACCTGTTAGAATTAATCGAGCAAATCGAGGTAAATAAAGGCAAAAAAGAGCCAAGATTAGCCAGTTTATATGCCAGTTTAGCTAAGATTTATAACCATCGTTTATCAAATCTGCCATTGTCAGATTATCGTCAGGAACAAGATTTAGCGATCGAGTATTATCAAAAAGCGATCGATTTACAAACAGAGTTAAATCTAGAACTTGATTTAGTTGCGAGTCTCGACTCATTAGCAGGTATTTACTATTTTCTAGGAGAAGACCAAAAAGCGATCGAGTTTTATCAACAGTCCTTAGCAATCTTTCAGAAAATCGGAGATCGCTGGAGAGAAGCAGATTCTTACAATAATTTAGGCAATGCTTATCATTCCCTAGGAGAATACCAAAAAGCGATCGAGTTTTATCAACAGTCCTTAGCAATCTTTCAGGAAATTTATGATATAAGGGGAGTAGCGTATTGTTACAATAATTTGGGCAATATTTACAATTACCTAGGAGAAGACCAAAAAGCGATCGAGTTTCATCAACAGTCCTTAGCAATCAAACGGGAAATCTCTGATATAACAGGAGAAGCTTATTCCTATCTAGGTTTGGGGAATGTTTACGATTCCCTAGGAGAATACCAAAAAGCGATCGAGTTTTATCAACAGTCTTTAGCAATCTTTCAGGAAATGGAGTATATCATAGGAGAACCAAAGACTCTGTTGAATCTGGGAGTTACCTACTATAAACTCAAACGTATAGCGGAAGCGAAAGAAGCAATTCTTCAAGCGCGGAAATTATTTCAAGCATTGGGGTTAGCAGGATATGTTCAAAAGTGCGATCAGGCAATTCGGAGATTAGAAACCTGAAAATATTCCTTAATCGTTGCTTTCTTTCTGGGGGTGGTTAAGTTTCCTTTAGTTGTAAATGGGTTAAATATCCCTTATTTTTAACCTGAGTTTGACATCTGCTAATTTCCCCTCATAACTACCCTAAAGTGAGAAATTATAGTAATATTTCTAAGGATTACCAGAAAAGAAAGAGCGCCACGCTGCTGTTCCGATCGCTCCTCCTAAAAGAATAATTAACGTCCAAACTTGATTTTTTTGGGTTCCTTCCACCTTTTCTAGTCTTCTATCCATCCCATCGACTTTCTCAGTTAGTTTTGCTTGTCCTACCTCTAGCTTAGTTAGCCGTTCGTCGATCTTATCAAATTTCTGGTTAAAATCCTTCTGTAGGCTGTCAAATTTCTGGTTAACATCTTGTTGCAAGGTGTCGATTTTTTGGTTAACTTCCTTCTGTAGGCTGTCAAATTTCTGGTTAACATCCTGTTGCAAGGTGTCGATTTTTTGGGTGACATCTCTTTGTAGGGTATCGATTTTTTGGTTAACCTCCTTGATGCTGTCTTTGATTTCCTTGAGTACAGATTCAAGACTATAAGTAACAGTTTCGTTAGACATTTTGGTAAAATTCCTGGGAGTAATGATAGTACAATAATTTTATCTTAATCCTAAATCTGGTTATTAGAAACTGATTACCTATTGCCTAGTATTTAGTCTTATGGTAATAAGTAGCTGGTTATAATTAAATTAAAAATGGATTTTAGGTTCGATCCCCCCTGCCCCCCTTGATAAGGGGGGATCTGACAACTTTTAACGCCTACCTACTTAAGTTAGGTTTTTTCCTTAGCGAGAATAAAGACGCTGCCCTCGCTGCCGCGGCCGATGCGGAGATCTTCATCGAGATAGGTGATATCGAGCCAACCTTTTTGTTCACGATTATTGAAGGAAAAATCGAGGGGAGGAAATTTTTTGCCACTTTCGATCGCGTCGATAAATTCTTGGGGAGAATGATAATTGAGAAAACGTTGCAGACCGAGGATCGAGCGCTCAAATTTGACCATAACCCGACGCTCGGAGGTGGGTTCAAAGGTAGCGGCGACGATCACTGCTCCTTCTAACCAAGGTACGCCCGTAATTTCAGCAATATTGTAGAGTTTGGCCTTGTTCAGGTCAAGATATTGATAAATTTGCCCCAATTGAAAAAAAGGTAGGCGATCTAGTCCCAGAATGTCGCGGCTGCTGGTGAATAGTAAACGCCAATTGCCCCCTAATAGTTGTTTAACTTCGAGGGGATGAGGATGGGGATTGTGGTCCTCCAATTGTTCGATCGCCGCTAAAATCCGCACGCGGTCGCTTTCCGTGGCCAGGAGTCCGCGATTTCTACCAGCGATCAATTCTAGTAATTTCGCTTTGGCATCCATAGAATCTCCCTCATTTTATAAAGTACCTCGACCCGCCAGGCACTCGATCGAGGTTTTTGGTGGCCCGAAGAGGCCCACCCGCGCCGATGATTTCATGGGTTCAACGGAGTTTTAACCTCGGTGAGCGGCATTTTTAACTGTTGGCCTCACTATTTTAACACGGATTAAATGCCTCGGTTTTAAAACTTTTTCATAACCGCAATTAAGTGATCAAAATAGGGAGCAATTGCGGTTTTTTCTGAGTCGCTAAAATAATCTAAACTGTATTGTTTTAAGGCTTCTAACCCCGAAATCATCGCCCCTAATGGTACTTGTAATTCTTGGTAAAGAAGACGCATATTTTCCAATCCCTCGGCACTGGTGTAGGGAATCTGCTGTCCGGCGACACCGTAGGTAATACAACGTAAAAAGTTCCAGAAATCACGCCAACAAGCTTCGGCACGGTGGGGTGGATGAAGATCGCCTCCGGGTTGAAAAATGGTGGGAAATTGGCTTGATAAAGCCTGACGAGCGTTATCGACGATACTATTAGCATTATCCCGCAGTTTTCGAGCTTGCTGACTAGAAACCAGTAAATCAGGCTCTAAATTGACGATAGTATCTAAATCGCTATCGTCGAGATAGCGAGTTTGATCATCCGCTTGTTGCCAAATAGCGATCGCTGCTTGCTGATAGGGCCAATTAGCGAAACTGATGATTTTCGCTTTTGGGATTAATTGCTGGGCGCGCTCACTCAAAGGCATCGATCGCTCTCCGTTGGGTCAGATTAGGCGGTTAAGATCACTTTTAGCATAAATGATCGAAAAATTAGCGATAACTAAAGATTTTTTGCAATCTGCTTGGGAGGATCGCTTACAATAAACAAAAGCTAAGTCATTATATTTTGATCATCATGTCAGTTTTAATAGCGATCGGTGTACTTGCCCTATTAATTGTCGTTCACGAATTAGGTCATTTTGCCGCTGCTCGTTGGCAATCTATCCATGTTAATCGCTTTTCCATCGGTTTTGGTCCAGCTTTAGCTAAATATCAAGGTAAAGAAACAGAATACGCCCTCCGCGCCATTCCTTTAGGGGGTTACGTTGGTTTTCCCGATGACGATCCCGATAGTCAAATTCCCAATAACGATCCTGATTTATTACGCAATCGTCCCGTTTTCGATCGAGCTATCGTCATTAGTGCCGGGGTAATTGCTAATTTAATTTTTGCCTATTTTTTGCTTGTTACCCAAGTCGCTACGGTGGGTTTTCCCCAAATTAACTATCAAGAAGGGGTAATTATTCCAGAGGTTTTCACTGCTGAAAATTCCGTCGCTAAACAAGCGGGAATGAAAGCGGGTGATATTGTTCTCGCTATCAATGATCAGCCCCTTGGTGCTTCTCAAAATGCCGTTATTGACTTCCGTGACATTATTCAATCTTCCCCCGATCAACCCCTAAAATTAACCATCAAACGCCCGACAGAAACTCTCGATTTAATCGTTACTCCTGAATTGGGAAGTGATGGTCAGGGTAAAATTGGGGTGAGATTGGCTCCCAACGGTGAAGAAACTCGCCTGAAAGCCGATAATTTTGGTCAAGCTTTTAGCTTGGGTGCGGGTGAATTTCAACGATTAATTGTATTAACCGTGCAAGGTTTTGGGCAGTTAGTTAGTAACTTTAAAGACAGTGTTCAACAGGTAGCAGGACCGGTTAAAATTGTCGAATATGGAGCAGCAATCGCTCGTAATGATGCGGGTAATCTTTTTCAATTTGCCGCCCTAATTAGTATTAACTTAGCGGTGATTAATATTCTGCCTTTACCTGCTCTTGATGGTGGTCAGTTGGTATTTTTATTAATCGAGGCTTTGGTAGGTAAACCTCTCCCGACTAAACTGCAAGATAACATCATGCAAACAGGTCTAGTTTTACTCTTAGGATTAGGAGTTTTCTTAATCGTGCGCGACACGGCTAACCTAGCAGTTTTTCAGGATTTATTCCAGTGATGGCTCCTCGAAAAAAAACTAAGCTTCAACTGCGCGCCCTAGAGATTTTAAGCAACTTAAAGCGATTATATCCAGAGGCAACCTGTAGTTTAAATTATCAAACTCCTGTGCAGTTATTGGTGGCAGTTATTCTCTCGGCACAATGCACTGATGAGCGGGTAAATAAGGTAACTCCTGCTTTATTCGCCCGTTTTCCCGATGCTAAATCCTTAGCTTTTGCCGAGCGAGAGGAGTTAGAAACCCTGATTCGTTCCACGGGATTCTATCGCAATAAAGCTAAAAATATTCAGGGTGCTTGTCAAAAAATCCTCAAGGATTTTCAAGGAGAAGTACCCAAGACAATGGCGGAATTATTAACTTTACCCGGAGTAGCTAGAAAAACGGCTAATGTGGTACTTGCTCACGCTTACGCGATTATTGAGGGTGTGACAGTAGATACCCACGTTAAGCGCTTAAGTAATCGTTTGGGTTTAACTACTAATAACGATCCGGTGAAAATTGAACGGGATTTAATGGCTTTACTACCTCAACCGGATTGGGAAACTTTTTCTATTAGTATTATTTACCACGGCCGGGCGGTTTGTAAAGCAAGAAATCCCGCTTGTTTTTCCTGTCAATTAGCCTCTCTTTGTCCCGCAGCAAACAGTAAACAGTAAACTGAAAACTCACACCTGATAACTGGTAACTGATAACTGATAACTGATAACTGATCTGGGGGGCTATAATGGGAAAAAATAGCTCATCCATCAATCTTATGAGTCAAGGATCACGGCAAGAAATAAAAACCCAAGCAATAATCCTCGCTACTTTTGTGGCGATTTTTTGGCTGTTAGAGATTTTAGATCAATTTGTTTTTCGGGGTAGTTTAGACTATTTCGGGATTATTCCCCATCAAGTCATCGGATTGCGGGGTATTCTTTTCGCACCTTTCCTACACGGTGACTTTCCCCATCTTATCGCTAATACGGTTCCTTTTCTGATTCTCGGTTGGTTGGTGATGTTACAGGAAACCAGTGACTTTTTTATTGTGACTGGGTTAACTATGCTGGTGGGGGGGTTAGGAGTCTGGTTATTTGCTGCTCCCGGATCCATCCATATCGGGGCAAGTATCTTGATTTTTGGCTATTTAGGTTTTTTATTACTGCGGGGCTATTTCCAGAGAAATATTCCTTCTATACTCTTGTCAATTCTAGTCTTTTTACTCTACGGTGGCACAATTTGGGGCGTTTTGCCTTCCCGTCCGGGGATTTCTTGGCAAGGACATTTATTTGGCTTTCTAGGCGGGGTTTTAGCCGCCAAATTAATCGCCACCGAAAAGAAACATTATTCCTAAATGGGGGAACCTTCTATCTCGCTACATACTTCGTAAAAATCGGTGACAGGCGGTTTTGCAAATAGAGGAGCCATGGATTTCAGCAATAATTCGTGGGCTTCGCTTTTATTTGCCTCCATATCATCGATTTTATCCCAGATGATTACGGCAATTCCTTCATCGGTTCCGGGTTTTTGCAACAGAAAAGCCCCCTGGAATCCCGTAGAATAGGTGGAAACGGCCTTTTCGTAGAGTTTTTGGGCCTCGGAAAAACACCCCGGTTTAAATTCACCAATAGCCACATAGGCATATTTATGTTTGAGAAAATCGAGAAATTCTGGCATGGCAATGAGGGGAAATGGAATAAATCTTTCTTTCTACTCTCATTAAAACTTAGATCGATCGCTCCCTCCGCCCCATCGACATATTTTTTTAACTAAGCTTCCCCAATTGTCTCTTTTTTTGTTAGCTTATATGTAGTCGTTATGAGTTCGTATAAATTCTATGGTCAAAATTGTTGGTATTAATGGCAGTTTACGCCCCGGATCCTATAGTACGATGGCGTTAGAAGTTGCTATCAGTCGAGTAGCGGCGTTAGGAGTAGAAACGGAGATAATTGACCTGAGAAAACTCTCTTTACCCTTCTGTAACGGGGGAGATGACTATTCTGACTATCCCGATGTGGCCAAAATGCAGCAAACGGTTAAATCGGCAGCGGGATTAATTTTGGCGACACCGGAGTATCATGGCAGTGTCAGTGGTGTGATGAAGAATGCCCTAGATTTAATGAGTTTTGAGGAGTTATCGGGAAAGGTTGCTGGATTAATCAGTGTTTTAGGCGGCCAATCCAATAGTAACGCCCTCAATGATTTAAGAATTATTCTCCGTTGGGTTCATGCTTGGGTAATTCCCGAACAAATTAGCTTAGGACAAGCGTGGAAAGTCTTCAACGAAGAAGGAAAAATCCTTGACGAGAAGCTTTCCCAACGTTTTGACGCTTTTGCGCGAAGTTTAGTCGATAATACCCGTAAACTCAACGAGATCTAGTAATATCAATGGTGATTTTACCAGTAAAATTGGGAATTGGGGCGGCAGGTTTCGATAATTGTACTCTTACCTGTCGCACGCCCTCGAGTTGTAGGATATCCTCAGCGATAACCGTGGCCAATTTTTCCACTAGGGCAAATTTGCTGGTTTCAATCTGGTGTTTGACAATTTTGATCGCCTGTCGATAATCTAGGGTATCTTCAATCGCGTCACTTTTGCCAGCAATGCTGATATCAACTTCTAGGGATAAATCCACCTCAAACCATTGACCTAAAACCTGTTCTTCGGCCAGATATCCTGTGTAACCGTAGGCACGAATTCCTGTAACGTGAATAGTATCCATAGATAGTTAAATTAAAAAACTGGTAGCGTTGGTCACAAAGATGAAGTGTAACCCAATTTGGTATCGACGACCCACTCCCGAAAACGAAAACTTCCTAGCCGACCATTAAGATAACTGCTATAAATTATAGTTTATACGGCTCTCACCTGTTCGGCGTAATCTTTGGGGCGTAGTTGACGGAAACCTTGAAAAGCTAATTTTCTCAAGTTTAGAGGTAAATAGGAAAGCAGTAAACCCAGTCTAGCCCGTCGGGATTTTCCTGACAATTTCGAGGCTTTTTCTATTAAAACTCGCCCAGCTTCGGTTTCTCCCTTTTCAATTAATTTTATTCCCAAAGATTCCTGTAAAAAAGCCGCCTTTTTCACTCTTTCTTCCTCTAATTTTACATCATTAAATTGATAACTTTCTGTACAAAACAATTTTGCTTGCAAAAAGTGAACCGCTTGTTGTAAGCTAGTTTGACCGCCATGAAAACGATATTCCATTAATAATTCTGGCAGAAAATAAGCTTGTTTTCCCGCTAAAGCTAAACGCACCAATAAATCAAAATCTTCACAACCATCAGCTTGAGAGCGCATATAATCCACATCGGCTAAAGATTGATAACGAAAAAGAGTCGAACCCACCTGTAAACTTTGATAGGAAAAAGTTTGTCTTTCTAAATCGGGAATAATCCCTTGTTGTAATCTGTCTTTGCCCCATTTCGCTGAATTTTCTTGGGTGGCAGCCGTAACTTTTTGTCCAAATTTATCAATAATCCAGTGATCGGTACAGACAAAATCAACCTTTTTTTCTTGATCTAAAATAGGGACAGTTTTCGCTAAAAATTCGGGAGTTAGTCCATCATCATCATCGAATTTAATAAAATATTCTCCCCGAGCAGCCGTAAAACCCGATCGCATATTTAAACTTCTACCAAGATTTTGGGGATGACGTAGATAAATTATTCTCGAATCCTGAAATGCTGCCACCACTTCTGGGGTATGATCAGAAGAACCATCATCACAAACAATTAACTCAAAATCTTCATAAGTCTGCCCCAAGACACTATTAATCGAATAGCTGAGATAATCGGCGCGGTTATAGGTGGGAATACAAACAGTTACTTTCGGCATAATATTTTCAGTAATCAGTTATCAGTAATCAGTAATCAGTTATCAGTGGAGAGTGTTATAGCAGTTATCTTAATGGTGAGATAGGAAGTTTTCCTTTTGGGGAGTCGGTCGTCAATACCAAATTAGGTTATACTTCATCTTTACGAGAAACGCTATCAGTAAAAAGCAATCTCCTGTCTCCTGTCTCCAGGTTAAAAAAGCATTTTTACATTTTTCCAAAGGAATGTTAAGTTTTAGGGTATTGAATGAGTAACCTTGATAGCCATGGCTCCTAAAATAGCAGGGATTATCTGTACCCACAACCGCGATCACTACCTAGCAGCAGCGATCGATAGTCTTTTAGCGCAAACCTGCCCAGATTGCGAGATTTTAGTGGTTGATAACGCATCTACCGATAAAACCCGTCAAGTGGCCGAGTCGCGTCTGGGAGATGGGCGGCTAAAATACGTTTACGAACCTATTTTAGGGCTATCTACCGCCAGAAATCGCGGGGCGAAGGAAACTAGAGCGCCGATTTTAGCCTATTTGGATGACGATGCGATCGCAAGTCCTCAATGGTTGCAAATTCTGTTAAATGCCTACGAAAATAACGAAAAATTGGCAGTAGCGGGGGGAAAAGTCACTTTAATTTGGCCGCAAGGCTACAGTCAACCCAATTGGTTATCCGATGAGTTAGCAGCGGGTTTAGGGGCTTTCGATTTGGGCGACAATGTGGTATACATCAGCCAGGCGAATTTAACTCCGCGAGGGGTTAATTACTCGATTCGGCGAGATTTCTTGGAGAAAATTGGCGGTTTTGACCCTAATTTGGGAAGAATTGGCAAAAAACTTCTCTCTAACGAGGAATTATACACTACAGAACTAGCACTCGCCCAGGAATGGCAAGTAGGCTATTTTCCCGCAGCATTGGTGGAACACAATGTTGCCCCAGAAAGAATCAATCGTCAATGGTTTATGCGTCGCAGTTGGTGGCAAGGCATCAGCGAACACTACCGGGAAGAAGTGGCAGGAAGGACGGGATTGGCTCAATTTAGGCGAGGAGGTGAGCGATTGGCGAGAGGATTAGTTAAATCTGTCAAATTTATCAATGATCCTGCTAAAAGCTTTGATAATCTTCTCTATGCCTACGGACAAATCGGTTATTTAAGCGAGGCCGCCAAGGCGATGTTAAACCTTCAAAAGTAAATTATTGTAAATAAATGGGTAAAAAAGCGTTAATTTGTGGTGTATCGGGGCAGGATGGAGCCTACCTAGCCGAATTACTGTTAAAAGCCGGCTATACAGTTTGTGGCACCTCCCGGGATGCCCAAATATCCTCTTTTAGTAACCTGAAACGTTTGGGAATCAAGGAACAGGTAAAACTAGAATCAATGGCACTGAATGACTTTCGCAGTGTCCTACAGGTCTTAATTAAAATTCAGCCCGATGAGATCTATAATTTGGCTGGACAAAGTTCTGTCGGTTTATCTTTTGAGCAGCCAGTGGAAACCTTAGAAAGTATTGCCACGGGAACCTTAAATCTCTTAGAAGCAATTCGATTTACCAGAGCAAAAATTAAATTATATAATGCAGGATCGAGTGAATGTTTCGGGGATATCGGCGATAATTCTGCCGATGAAAATACCCCTTTTCGTCCTCGCAGTCCCTACGCTGTGGCCAAATCGGCGGCTTTTTGGGAAGTGGCTAATTATCGAGAAGCCTACGGAATTTTTGCCTGTTCAGGCATACTTTTTAATCATGAATCTCCCCTACGTCCCGAGCGCTTTGTTACCCAAAAAATTATCGCTGCCGTGGCTAGAATTGCCCAGGGAAGTCCTGAGACTTTACACTTAGGAAATATGGATATTCAAAGGGATTGGGGTTGGGCGCCGGAGTACGTTGAAGCGATGTATTTAATGCTGCAACAGGAGCAACCCGATGATTACGTCATTGCCACGGGAGAAAGTTCAAAACTGGAGGATTTTGTCGCCACAGCTTTTGCTACTGTTGGCTTAAATTGGCAAGATCATGTAATTTCTGATCGAAGTTTATTAAGACCAACAGATTTAGCCATTAGTCGCGGCAATCCCCGCAAAGCTAAGGAAAAATTAGGTTGGCAAGCACGATACAAAATGACCGATATTGTCCGCATGATGGTAGAAAATCGTTTAGAAAAATAGCTATGAATATCTTAATGATTAGTTCTACTTTTCCCTATCCACCCACCAGAGGGGGAACTCAAGTTAGAACCTTCAATCTTTTAAAACACCTAGGTAAGAATCATGAAGTGACGATCCTGACTCGACCAAGTTCGGATGTTAGTAGGACTGAGATTGAAGCTTTGGAAAGATTTGTTAAGGAGGTAAAGATATTTCCCTATTCCAATTCTCCCAACCCTAGTATTTTAGGCAAAATAAATCGTTTTTATGATTTTATCATGCAGGGTACTCCTCCCAACGTTCGACAAGTATATAGTGCTGATATTCAAGTTTGGCTTGATCATGCCATTGATAGTCAAAAATTTGATGTTATTACTTGTGAGCATAGCGTCAATGAGATCTTTGTCCGTCCCCATTGGCAAAAAAAGCTTAAAACTATAGTAAATATACATAGTTCAGCCTATAGAACCTGCAAAAATCAATTAGAAATAGGAGTCAGTCCTAATCCTATTCGAGATACATTGTATTTACCACTTCTCGAACGTTACGAACGGAGATTTTGTCAGAAATTTAACTCTATAGTTGTCACCACTTCCGAAGACAAGGAGCAGATGAAAGAGTTGAACATTAATCGCCCTGTTATTGTAATTCCCAACGGCGTTGACTTGGAACTATTCCCCTATCGAGAAACCGATCCCAGTGGTTATCAAATTATTATGACGGGAGGCCTAGATTACAGTTCTAATATAGATGCAGTACGCTTTTTCAGTTTAGAAGTTTTCCCTATTTTACAACAAAAATATCCTGAGGTTACTCTGATACTTGTTGGTTCCAATCCTGCTCCATCGGTCATAGAATTAACAAAAAATTCTAAAATCACTGTCACAGGTCGAGTTCCATCTATGGCCGAGTATCTTCATCATGCTACTATTTGTGTTGTGGCAATGCGTTCGGGTTTTGGGATTAAAAATAAAACCCTAGAATCAATGGCTGCGGGAGTGCCAGTGGTGGCCAGCGATCGAGGTTTAGAAGGGTTAACAGTGGCAGGAAATAATGTTCCTTTAGCAGCCTTAAGAGCTAATAGTATTGAGGAATATTGTACGGCGATTAGTAGTCTTTTTGAATCGGCAGAGTTGCGAGAAAAATTATCTAGAAATGCTCGCAAATTAATCGAAGATCATTATACTTGGCAGCAAGCAGCTGCTAAGTACGAACAAGTTTTAGTTGCTGATATTTGTTAGACAATTTCTCTAATTTTTTGTAAATTAATATGCTATCAAATCAAATACCGGTGAAAATATCTGTTGTTGTTCCTCTGTATAACGAAGAAGAAAATATCGATGCTCTCTTTGGGCGACTTTTAGCGGTTTTAGAGACACTAAATACCAGTTATGAGATTGTTTGCGTTAATGATGGTAGTCGTGACAGTACTCTCAAAAATCTCGTGGAATATCATCAACGTTACCCACAAATTAAAGTGGTTAATTTATCCCGTAATTTTGGTAAAGATATTGCCATGTCAGCAGGAATTGATTACAGTCAAGGAATGGCAGTCATTCCTATTGATGCTGATTTACAAGATCCCCCCGAATTAATTGCCGAAATGATCGAAAAATGGCAGCAGGGTTATGATGTGGTTTATGCGTCCCGTCGGGTTAGAATTGGCGAAAGTTGGTTGAAACGTTTCACCGCAGAAGGTTTCTATCAAGTCATTAATAAATTAAGTCGGGTTCCTATTCCCCCTAATACGGGAGATTTTCGCTTGATTGATCGCCGAGTGGTAGAATCAATTAAAAAGATGCCCGAACGTCAAAGATTTATGAAAGGAATATTTGCTTGGGTGGGATATAAACAGACATCAATTTTATTCGATCGAGAACCCCGGTATCAAGGACAAACTAAATGGAATTACTGGAAATTATGGAATTTTGCCATTGATGGTATTACCTCTTTTAGTTTTTTACCTCTGAAAGTCTGGACTTATGTAGGATTTATCATTGCACTTGTTAGTCTTGTTTATGCTAGTTTTTTAATTCTCAGGACTATTATTTTAGGAATCGATGTACCCGGATACGCTTCTCTGATGGTTGCTGTCTTATTTTTAGGAGGAATTCAACTACTCACTCTTGGTATTATTGGCGAATATATTGGCAGGGTTTATGAAGAAGTAAAGGGTAGGCCACTTTATCTGGTTCGAGATTGTTATGGTTTTGAAAATCGGGAACAAGTTACTGATAAAATAACTCAAAATTAAGAGACTGACAAGAGGATAATTACATCTATGAATACCGAAGTTTTTCAGCAATTTTTTGCCTATTGTGTCGGTAGTTGGCAAACGGAAAGAACCTATCATTATCTAGCTGCTCAAGAAGTGGAACGTTCCCGCACTGAATTTCTCATCCAACCCCTCACCAGGGAGATTAAACAGAAAGTTCTGACAGATAATAACTATCCTGATATTGCCGATTTAGAAAGTATCCCCGGGTTTAATTTAGGTTTCTATACCATCTCGGAAAAAGGGGAAGAAGTACGACAAAATCTTAATCTTTTATTTGTGGTTAAAGCAGAAAATAATGGTTATTTAGAAGGGGATTATCTTCGTGATCGCGCCTACGAAGAAGCAAGACCAATTATCTCCGCTTTTCGCTTTGATTCCACCACCAGAGAGTTATTAATGACCACTAATTATACTCGCAGTGTTTCCGTGGATTCAATTACTTTAATCAATCCAGACCTGCGAATTCGCAAAATTATTAACTATCAACGTCCCCAGGAGGGAGAACCCTTAGAAAAAGTTCTCTTGGTCGGTTTTGGAGTTGAGTGTAAAGTCAGTTAAAAAAATATTTCTTCTCCCCCCTTGATTCTCCAGTCAAGGGGAGATTTTATCATCGAGTAACGATAGGATTAAGGAGCAAAAATAATGCTCAAAATCGGTAAACTTTCCCTAGAAAGTGGCGTTTCAATTAAAACGATTCGTTATTACGAGGAATTAGGACTAATTCAGTCCCCTGAAAGGACAGAGGGAAAATTTCGCCTATTTACCCCCGATACTGTCCATCGCTTGCTATTTGTCAAGAGATTACAATCTTTGGGTTTAAGTCTGCAAGAGATCCGCGAATGTTTAGTAATTCATGACCATGGAGAATTACCCTGTGGAGATATTCAAGAAAAATTAATTAAACATATTGCTGAGATCGATCAACAAGTGGAACAATTGCTTTTATTGCGTCAACAATTAACCGAAACCCTGCAAGGATGGACGGATACACCTGTAAAAGACGATCAATTTATTTGCCCTAATCTCAAGGTTTAACTATCATGAAAAAGTTAATTTTATTGGCAACTTTAGCAATGATTTCTACTCCTGTCATTGCTCAACATCTACATCCTCAGTCACCTCAACCTCAGACTTTACAAGCAATTCCTGACAATATACCAGCTTGGATGTATAACAAGCAACGTAATCATATTTATCCCCAAAGAGGGGTTTATAACAATGCAATTTATAATGTCAGAGATTTAGCTTTAGACTTGAATGCGATCGCTGTTGGTCATGCCTTTGCTTACGAAGATATCGTAACAGGAAAAGCGAAAGATTTAGAAACTAAGACATACCAAAAAATTAATTGGGTTTTAAAAAATCCGCCTAAATTTATGCCCGACGAGGGTAATATTTCTCCAACTTTTGGCAGAAAATACGGTGTTTTAGAACAGGTTTTCGAGTGGGCGCATATTTTCCATGCTCAAACCGTTGATGTTTTAGCCAGCAGCAAATTAACCAACGAGGAAAAAGAAGCAGAAATTGAAAAATTATATCAATTTTACTTGACAAAAGTTCCCTATGCTATCACGGGATTACCGATGAATATGGGTTATCTGGATTCCCAGCCCTATTCTAAAGCTTTTCGGCAGAAATATCCGAAAGTTAATGGCTTATTTTGGGGCTACCATTGGTTACAAGGAACCATGTATGACTTGCTTTATGAGAAAACTTTAGAGGAACAAAAACAGGCTTATAAACAGGTGGGAAAACAATACCATACTAAGGAATTATATCGCACCGATCGAGCTTTTATGCCGATGTTTGCTGGACTTAGTCCCAAGTTTGCCCGACGTTTTCCCGCAATATCTAACACCTTTGATAACCTGCATATGTTGCACGATATGGTTAATGATATTCTGGCATCAGATTGGCTAACTCCCCAACAAAAAGACGAACAAATTACCCGCGCTATTTGGTTAGTAATGGCTGCTAATCATCGGGAAATGGAAGCAGGAAAAAATTATGGTGGTGAAGGACTACATGATCATCGTTTTCAGTCAGGAATTCCGGGGATGGGATTAATGCCAACAGATATTTCTCACGAAGGTCATAATCACGAAAATCCTGATAATTCTGAGAAAAAACCTGATAATTCTCAGGGACATGAGGGGGGAGATCACCAACACCATAACCACGAAAATTACTCTCCAGAAAACCCTCCTAATACGGAGAAAAAACCTGACCACAGCAATGATCAAGAGGAACCGACAAAATGATAAGATTTTTATTAATTGCTGTGGGTTTGGTCGCCAGTTTAACTAATCCAGTTTTTGCCAACGATCATAACAATCTTGATTCCGGTCGTCCCCTTTCTTTTGATGATGCTGAAAGTATGGGTTTTGGGGAACAATCGATAGAATTTGGAGGAAGTCTAGTCTTTCCTGAAAACAGCAATGTCGGTGGTGAGTTTGATATTGAATACCTCAACGGTATTATTCGCAATGGTCATATTATTATCGGCATCGATCCGCAAGTGGGAGGACGAGTTAATAGTGATGATACAAGTTTTGATGTGGGAAATTTATCTGTAGGTTTTTTCTATAATTTCAATCGTGAATACGATAATGTTCCCGCTTTTGCTATTCGTGCTGATTTAGGATTACCGACAGGAAATAACGCCGGGGGATTAGATTTTCGTCTGCGGGGAATTGCCAGTAAAACTGTTGGTCAATTCGATCGCTTACATCTTAATCTCGATTTAAACATAAAAACTGACCCCGATAACGGCGATCGATCTTTTTTACCCGCTGCAATTCTCGGTTATTCGCGACCGATTGGTTATCCGAAACGCTTCGATCAAACTTTTTTAGCAGAATTGGGCGTAATTACCAGCGATAATAGTAATGGTGGGGTTTTAATTCGCACTGGAATGGGAATTCGTCAGCAAATTAATCGTCAAGGTGTGATCGATTTCGGTATCGAGGGAGATATTGCCACTAATAGCCATGATCAAAGTCAATTAAAGCTAAAAATTGGTTATTCTTTCAGATTTTAGCCTAGCATACTGAAGATTAATCTTCAGGTTAGAAAATCTGATTATTTATTCCCGCTTTTGCCTCTTCTCATAAGTAGCCTATACTCAACGAATTTAGTATAAAAAAGGAATAGAGCCTGAAACTCTACTCCTCAATCAAAATTTTCAGTTAATTTTTAACCCTATACCAGCGCAGAAGTCAAAGCTTCTTTGAGGATAGCGGCTTTATCGGTTTTTTCCCAGGGTAAATCGAGATCATTGCGACCAAAATGACCATAAGCGGCCACATCTTGGTAAAAACGATCGCCTCTTTCCGAGGGTAAACCGCGCAGGTTAAACGTTTGGATAATACCGGCCGGACGGAGTTCAAAGTATTTATTGATTAAGTCCAGAATCACATCATCGGCGACTTTGCCAGTGCCAAAGGTTTCCACGAAGAGACTCACCGGACGAGCTACCCCAATCGCATAACCCACTTGAATCTCGCACTTATCGGCCAAACCAGCAGCGACGATATTTTTGGCCACATAACGGCAAGCATAGGCCGCGGAGCGATCGACTTTGGTAGGATCCTTACCGGAGAAAGCGCCGCCACCGTGACGAGAATAGCCACCGTAGGTATCGACGATAATTTTCCGTCCCGTTAATCCCGCGTCGCCTTGGGGTCCACCAATGACGAATTTTCCGGTGGGATTAACCAGATAACGGGTATTGGCATCGGGTTTAATCTCTAAATCGCTGAAGACCGGTTGTACTACCGCTTCCCAGAGATCACTTTTAATCTTTTGTTGGACGAGATCATTATCGGTGATATCGCCGATAGTAGCATCGTGTTGGGTAGAAACAAGGATAGTATCGATACCCACGGGACGACCATCTTCATAAATGACCGATACTTGCGTTTTACCGTCGGGACGCAGATAGGACAGTTCACCCGTTTTTCTGACTGCCGCTAAACGGCGAGCGATGCGGTGGGCTAAACTAATCGGTAAGGGCATAAATTCGGGGGTTTCATTGCAAGCGAAACCGAAGACAATACCCTGGTCTCCTGCACCAATTTTATCGAGTTCATCATTGCTGAGAAGTTCGCGATTTTCCTGAGCAGCCGTGACACCCTGGGAAATATCGGGAGATTGTTCGTCTAAAGCGACTAAAACGGTGCAACTATTCGAGGAAAAGCCGTTATCTGCGTTGATATAGCCGATTTCAGCGATTTTCTTGCGAACTAAATCGACGAAATGAACCTGTGCTTTCGAGGTGATTTCACCAGTAATCAAGACTAAACCTGTATTGACAACCACTTCAGCCGCTACACGACTGTGGTCATCTTGGGATAACAGAGCATCGAGAATGGTATCAGAAATCTGGTCACAAATTTTATCGGGATGTCCCTCTGTAACCGATTCCGAGGTGAACAAATAACGTTTAGACAAGTGATGTCCCTCACATAGTAGTACATTTGAACATGAAAAGATTCTCGGAAATCTTTGATCATACAGTGTAACAGGGAATTTGTAGAGATCGAGTATTTTCAATAAGAAACCGCCCGAACATTGTCCGGACGGAGTGTGGTGTGAGGAGTGAACGGAAACTTTCGTCTCCGCTAATTCCATTGTAGAGGACAACTTAGAATCTTGAGCGATTTGAAACAAACTAGCCCAAAAAATTTTTATTTCTTGAAGGGGTTGACTAATGCCCGATCCCCGTCTCGATGATGTAGCCTGATTAATAGAGGTCGCAGAGCTATATGGAAAGATTATGACAGTCACAGCCGATTATTTAGAACAACTCAATCCTTCTCAGCGCCTTGCTGTCGAGCATTTTTGCGGCCCCTTGTTGGTGGTTGCTGGAGCAGGATCGGGAAAAACTAGCGCTTTAACCTATCGTATCGCCCATTTGATCCGTCATCACGGGGTCGATCCGGAAAATATTCTCGCGGTCACTTTTACCAATAAGGCGGCCCGGGAAATGAAAACTAGAATTGAAAAAACTTTTGCTCAACAGAAAGCACAGGAAAAATACGGTCAAAGATTAGAACTTTTAGAAGAATACGAACAGAAAAAACTCTTTTCTCAAGTTTATCGTAATTATACTAAAAAACTCTGGATCGGGACTTTTCACAGTCTTTGCGGTCGAATTTTGCGCTATGACATTAATAAATATCAGGATGAATATGGTCATAGTTGGCAAAGGAATTTTTCGATTATGGACGAGTCTGATGCCCAGAGTTTAGTAAAAAATATCGTCACTAAACAGATGAATTTAGATGATAAAAAATTTGATGCTCGCAATCTACGTTATGCGATTAGTAATGCCAAAAACTTAGGGTTAACTCCCAGGGATTACGCCAGAGAAAACCCTCATTTTCGGGGAAAGGTTATTTCTGAGGTTTATCAGGCTTATCAGATGCAATTGGCACAAAATAATGCCCTAGATTTTGATGATTTGATACTGGTTCCAGTCCGTCTTTTTCAGCAAAATGAATCTATTCTCGGTTATTGGCACACGCAATTTAAGCATATTTTAGTCGATGAATACCAAGACACTAACCGGATTCAGTACGAGTTAATTCGGCTTTTGTCCACCAATGGTGAAACGAAAAAAAGTGAGTGGAATTGGACGGATCGATCGATTTTTGTGGTAGGTGATGCCGACCAATCTATCTATAGTTTTCGGATGGCAGATTTCACTATTCTGCTCAATTTTCAAGCGGACTTTGGCGATGGTTTACCCGATGATGATACTCGCACGATGGTGAAACTACAGGAAAACTATCGTTCACGGGAAAATATTCTGCAAGCGGCCAATAAATTAATTGAAAAGAATAGTCAAAGAATCGATAAAGTCCTTGTTCCCACCAGAGAAGGGGGCGATAGTATCTATGTTTTTAAAGCCAGAGATGAACAGGAAGAAGCAGCTTTTGTTATCGATAAAATTCGAGAATTTACCCAAGAAAACCCCGAATTAAATTGGGGTAGTTTTGCCATTCTCTACCGAATTAATGCCCAATCTCGCCCCTTTGAAGATGGCTTAATTCGCAATAATATCCCCTATAATATTGTCGGGGGATTTAAATTTTATGATCGACAGGAGATTAAAGATGCGATCGCTTATTTACGAGTGATTGCCAATCCTGCCGATACCGTTAGTTTACTGAGAATTATTAACACTCCCCGGCGCGGTATTGGTAAAACCACAATCGATAATTTGCTCAAAGCTGCCCAAGAATTAGGAGTACCTTTATGGGAAATTATCAGCGATGAAACTTCCGTTAATACTCTCGCCGGTCGTGCGACTAAAAGCATCAATAAGTTAGCTAAAATTATCCAAAACCTGCAAGAAAAAATCACCGATTTATCCGCTAGTGAAATCCTAGATAAAATCATGGAAGATTCGGGATATATCGATGAATTAAAACAGCAGGGAACCGAGGAAGCTGATACCCGCATCGAGAATATTCAAGAATTGTATAGCGCCGTCGTACAATTCCAAGAAGAAAACGAAGAAACCAATCTCCAGGAATTTCTCGCTAATGCTAGTTTAGCCTCGGATTTAGATAATCTTCAGGAAGGTCAAGAAAAAGTCTCGTTAATGACCCTTCATTCCGCCAAAGGTTTAGAGTTTCCTATCGTCTTTTTAGTCGGTTTAGAACAGGGCATTTTTCCCCATAATCGTAGTTTAAACGATCCCATTGCCCTTGAGGAAGAACGCCGTTTGTGTTATGTGGGAGTGACTCGGGCCAAGGAACAATTATTTTTAACCTACGCAAAAGAAAGATATGTCTGGGGGAATAAAGAGATGAAGGTAGCTTCCCAATTTTTGCAGGAATTGCCCCCAGAATTGCTCACAAGCAACCTGAAACCGAAAAAGACCCCAAAAGTGGTTCCTATGGAAAAAGCTGTCTCCGATCAAAGAAAATGGCAGGTAGGCGATCGAGTGTTACACTCTACTTTTGGAGAAGGAGAAGTGACCCATATTCTCGGTACGGGCAAAAAAATGAATCTAGCGGTCAAATTTTCGGGTTTAGGTCAGAAAATCATCGATCCTCGCACCGCACCCATGCAACTTATCCACGAATAGGTAATCATCTGTAGGGTGGGTGAGGCGAAAATAAGTTATACTCTGACTAAAAATTGAGTATTCGCCGTAACCCACCGGCTTTTTACTCCCTATCTCCCCACTGATAACTGATTACTGTTCACTGATAACTGACACCCCCTGATTCCTCAACTCCGATCGCTACCTGCTGTTAGAATAGAGAATTGCGGTCAGACTGACGATAAAATTGAGAAGCTAAATCCTTGATTCTTAATAGTTGTTGAGAAACTTTCCGCCTACTATCGCAATTATCCGATAATATGGGCAACAGCGAGTTAGTCTATTAAGTCTGTTAAAATTGACCCCCGTTGGTCGTATTCGCGCACTGTCTAACCTTTATGATGAGGATCAGTTAATATGGAATCAATGCAACCCACCGAGACCAAAAATCCGATTAGAACGGATTCACCCGGGTCTCTGAGCAAACCCAGCAGCAGCAGCACCGAACAGATTTGGTCTGAATATGTAGAACCAGTTTGGGATTCGGTGATGTCCTATCTGGCTAATGTCCCCGATTATATCGGTAGTTTCTTCTCTGGATACAAAAAACCTTTAATCGTTCTGGGGGCAATTTTAGCGAGTTTTGTCACCGTGAAAGTTACCCTAGCGGTTTTAGATGCGATCGATGATATTCCCCTCCTTGCTCCTATCCTACAATTAGTTGGGATCGTTTATACTGGTTGGTTTGTCTGGCGCTATCTGCTCAAGGATGAAAATCGTCGCGAGTTATTAGCCGAAATTGATGCACTAAAAGCGCAAGTTTTTGGCAGTCACAATAACACTTTATAGAATCAAGCATAAAAAACAAAGGAGTTGAGTGTTTCCGCTCAACTCCTTTGTTTTTGCACAACAGCTTACACTAGAGTTCTTGCATAAGTAGGGTTTGCGGCAAAAAGTACGGGCGAAGCATTCGGATAGAAAATCTCCGGTTTCACCGATAGGTTATTGCCCGAATGCTTCGCCCCTACAGGACGCGGGCCGATGAAGACGCAAGGTTTTGAAGCACGATTCTCTCAAAATCTTGCACCTGTTTCGCGAGAAAAGCCACAAAACCGCTACCTTGCCTACATTTCACATTTATTCAGCAAACCCTAATTAATTTTTGAGAGGGCAAAAATGAGAAAAATAGGCATAAAATTGCCTAAAATTCCTAAATAGAGCATTAAATTGATTAATGCTCATTCTTAATTCTCCTGAATACTGAATACTGACTCCTGAATACTGAATACTGACTCCCGACTCGGAGAATACCGACTCCTAACCCCACCAACAAACTTTTTCAGCAAACCCTAGCTTAACACCATAGTTCGGGAACCCGTACCGATCGAGCCGTTGTCAGGGGGCCTTCTATTTCGGTAAATTAGCACTCGGAAGGTAAGAGTGCTAATCTGAAAAAAGCACTTACCCAAATACAAGACAAACGGAGGATATTCCATGGCTGCAGTCAGCATCAACGTAACTACTGTTAAACCCCTAGGCGATCGAGTTTTCGTCAAAGTTAGTCCCAGCGAAGAAAAAACCGCCGGTGGTATTTTCCTTCCCGACGCCGCTAAAGAAAAACCCCAAATCGGGGAAGTCGTGGCCGTCGGCCCCGGCAAACGCAACGATGACGGTAGCCGTACCCCCGTAGAAGTGGGTGTGGGTGACAAAGTTCTCTACTCCAAATATGCCGGAACCGATATCAAACTTGGTGGCGAAGAATTCGTTCTCCTCTCCGAAAAAGACATTCTCGCCGCCGTTTCCTAATCATCTACCCTTGAAAACCCCTATTTTGCCCGAATAACGATACATTATGGCTAAATCTATTATCTACAACGAAGATGCCCGTCGCGCCTTAGAAAAAGGCATGGATCTGCTGGCCGAAGCGGTGGCCGTCACCCTTGGCCCCAAAGGTCGTAACGTCGTCCTCGAAAAGAAATTTGGCGCACCCCAAATCGTCAATGATGGCATCACCATCGCTAAAGAAATCGAACTGGAAGACCATATCGAGAACACCGGTGTGGCTTTAATTCGCCAAGCCGCCTCAAAAACCAACGATGTAGCGGGTGATGGTACAACTACCGCCACCGTTCTCGCTCACGCTATTGTTAAAGAAGGTTTACGCAACGTCGCCGCCGGTGCTAACCCGATTTCTCTGAAAAAAGGGATCGATAAAGCTGCCGATTTCCTCGTCAGTCAAATCGCCAAACACGCGAAACCCGTAGAAGATTCCAAAGCGATCGCACAAGTGGGCGCTATCTCTGCCGGTAACGATGATGAAGTCGGTCAAATGATCGCCTCGGCCATGGATAAAGTCGGCAAAGAAGGCGTAATTTCCCTAGAAGAAGGGAAATCGATGACCACCGAACTAGAAATCACCGAAGGGATGCGTTTTGACAAAGGTTATATCTCTCCCTACTTTGTCACCGACACCGAACGCATGGAATGCGTTTTTGAGGATCCCGCTATTCTGATTACCGACAAAAAAATCGGTTTAGTACAGGATTTGGTTCCCATTCTCGAACAAGTGGCCCGTCAAGGTAAACCCCTAGTAATTATCGCCGAAGACATCGAAAAAGAAGCTTTGGCAACCCTAGTGGTTAACCGTCTGCGCGGTGTTCTTAACGTCACTGCGGTGAAAGCTCCAGGCTTTGGCGATCGCAGAAAAGCGATGTTAGAAGATATCGCCGTCTTAACCGGTGGTCAAGTCATTAGCGAAGATGCGGGTTTAAAACTGGAAACCACCAAAATTGACAGCTTAGGTACGGCCCGCCGTATCACTATGAACAAAGATACTACCACCATCGTCGCCGAAGGAAACGACGTGGCAGTGAAAACCCGTTGTGAGCAAATTCGCCGTCAAATCGAGGAAACCGATTCTTCCTACGATAAGGAAAAACTGCAAGAACGTCTGGCTAAATTAGCCGGCGGTGTGGCAGTGATTAAAGTCGGTGCTGCTACGGAAACGGAAATGAAAGACCGCAAATTGCGCTTAGAAGACGCGATTAACGCCACTAAAGCAGCCGTAGAAGAAGGTATCGTCCCCGGGGGTGGTACTACTTTGGCTCACCTCGCTCCTCAATTGGAAACTTGGGCAAAAGAAACCCTACACCATGAAGAATTAACCGGTGCTTTAATCGTTTCTCGCGCCATTGCTGCCCCCTTAAAACGGATTGCTGAAAATGCAGGCCAAAACGGTGCAGTTATTGCCGAACGGGTGAAAGAAAAGCCCTTTAATGTCGGTTATAATGCCGCTACCGGTGAGTTCTCCGATATGTTTGAGGCGGGTATCGTTGACCCCGCTAAAGTGACTCGTTCTGCCCTACAAAATGCCGCTTCGATCGCCGGTATGGTTTTAACTACCGAGTGTATTGTTGTGGATAAACCCGAAAAAGAAAAACCCGCTGCTCCCGCCGGCGGTGGAGATTTCGACTATTAATAATTAGTCTATTTTTTCTCAACTCGATCGCTTAAATGCGATCGAGTTTTTTTGAGAAATAATAGAAAACGGGTTTCTCGGAGAAACCCGTTTTCTCGCTCTGAAACCGCCTGATGTTCCATGCCACTTTCTAGCTACTTTGTCAATATCCTATAGAAAGAATTAATAGTTATATCGGGTAAATGATAACGATAACTGATCAATGGTTGAAAAGAAGAGACGGCTGCGATAGCCTCATCTACATAATTTCTTAACTTTTTTAGAGATCATGAAAACCTTACCTGTATCTTTGGTATTAGCGGGCGTTAGTAGTTTTCTTGTACTAACGGGGGGGGGTAAACCCTGTCCGTGCGGCGGTTCTGATTGGGAATCTCCCACAAACGAATGATAATAGTTTTAGTGGGATTTCTGGTTCCATTGTAAAAGCGTTAGCCTTTACCCTGCCCGCAGGTAACAATTACAGCCTCGACAACGCCATCCTGCGACTCGGGGACTACGAGAGTGGAGATGTTCCCCTCGTCCAGATCCGCAATGATGTGGGGGGCAGCAATCCGGGCAGTACCGTCCTCGCCAGTTTCACCAATCCCACCGCTCAAGGATCGGGAATCTTTAACTACACCTTCACTCCCACTGCTCCCTTCACGTTTACCGCCGGTACTAAATACTGGTTATCCGTTCAATCTAGCAGTGGAAATTTTGTCTGGAGTGCCTCTAATCCTAGCACAACCCCGACGGGAATCGCGACGTCATCGGGAAACCGGGCTTTAGTCGGCGGTTCTTTCGAGAACAGTAACGTTTTTAACAGTTTCCAGATCAACGCGACTGAGATAACCGGTCCGGTGGCCAGTACTCCCGAACCTACTGCGATCGCGGCGTTGTCCCTGTTCGGATTGGGATTACTGGGGGTTAAAGGTCGTCGGAACGAGGGGTAACAATAGCTTGATTCATCAATCAACCCTCATAGTAGCTTGATTCATGAATCAAGCTACCCCAACCCCCCCCCGATGTCGGGGGGGTTGGGGGGGCGATGTCGGGGTAGCAAGGGGGGGGAGCTTTTAAGGATTCGGAATCGATCGCAGCAGCAGAGTCAGAATACTGGTTAATACTGCCACCACCACGGGAATAATCAACGATTTTGCTCCCTTAAGGTCCGATACATCCTGAATTAAAGCGTCCTGTGTTCCCTCTACTTTTTCCCATCGCCTATCAATACTTTTGAGTTCGGTTTTCACCTCGGCCATATCTACTTTTAGATCGGTGAAATCTTTCTGTAAAGAGTCTAATTTTTCCGTGATATTTGTCAGGATAATTTCTAGGGAATCGGTGACGGGGGATTGACTCATCTGAATTTCCGGGAATATTCGATCGCCTAGTAATATTGTAGGCTGATAATCGTTATTGGTAATTCTGCGATCTTTCGGGAGTGACGGAATTACAACGATCGCATTGATCAAATATCTTCTTCAGAAAGTCCCGCTTGTTTCAAAAAATGCTTGAGTAATCCGATTTTTAAATCCTGATTTCCGTGAATCGGCACAGAGATACGGGTGGGATTATCCGGCTGACAGTAAATGTGATGGCTACCTTGAATTCTCAATAATTCCCATCCGTGACGCTCTCAAATTTTGGCGAACTTTTTCCCGGAAATTGATTTCATATCGCTATCTCTAGAATCCGAGTTTTCGGATCAGTTGGCAAGGATTCCACATCTAGGGATAGACAGCCTTCGATCGCCTCGTGTAAATTCTCTAGTAGTTCCTCGAAAGTTTCTGCTTGGGTGGCACAGCCGGGGAGCGCCGGGACTTCCCCCCAGAAGCCACCTTCCTCCGCCTCGTGAACGATAACTTTCATTTTCATTGCTTATCTCCTAGATCGATCAATGGGAGGGATAGATAGATAAATTATCACCACCCCTAAAATCTAACATTTCTACGGGGTTGTATAAATAATCAGTCTTCAATAACTGGATTTAGTCTAAATATTGTAGGCTGTTTTTGTAGGTGATGCAATCCTTACCAACTGACGACATTCTGTTTTAATGGCTTGTTGTAGTTCTTGTGCCTCTGAATCGCTTAAAATGCCTGAAAAATTGGCCAGAGGATGACTGTTGCCTGTTGCCTGAACTCGATGTAAAAAATCTAACACGGTTTCTATTAGATCATCAGGTGCTTGTTCGAGTTCTTGAATTAATTGTTGACGATGGTTCATAGACAGTCTGAACGAGTAATACAGTAAATGTGATGGCTACCTTGAATTCTCAATGACGTTCTCAAATTTTGGCGAACTTTTTCCCAGAAATAGATCTTAATTGACTCATCTGAATTTCGGAGATTATTCGATCGCCTAGTAATATTGTAGGCTGATAATCGTTGCCGTTGCCTCTGGATTGGTAATTCTGCCATCTTTCGGGAGTGATAGAATGCGAAGTATCCCCCGCAACAAGGAATTTAGCTTATGAGTCAATCGGGAGAAACCGTCACCTATTCCCTAGAAGCCATCCTGACGCGGATCGAGGGAAAGATCGATCAAATCGATGATCGCCAGACAAAACTAGAGGTAGGACAGGCAAAATTAATCGAGAAAGTCGAGGGAATGGATAAGCGGTTAGAAAGGCTAGAAAACGAACAATCGGGGCTAGTTAAGGATATATCCGATTTAAAAGGGGCGAAATCGCTGATTATCCCCGTAACCGTCGCGATTATTACCGCCATACTCACGGTTTTCCTTCGTTCTTTACCCTCTCCCTAGACGAATCGCGCCCGGCCTAGAAATTGCCAAGTGTAGCGGAACGATCGCCAGCTGGCGGGGGTTAGGGAGATGGGCAGAAATTCCTTTTCCATTCGCCCGCAGGTAAGCTGTTGACTATCTAAATTACTGGTTAAGACTGTCTATGAGCGCCGGAGTTGGGAGCGGGGAGAGGTAGTTCGAGCATTTGTACTAAACTTTTCAAGACGCGGTTTCAAGGCAGTACAGCTTATCTATACCAGGATTTCGGCAAAACATGAAAATTATCGCCTACACCTATACCAATCCCCTGCTCGATAGTCCCCCCGATGCCTCGATTTGGACCTATTCTCCCGAACAAGTGTATCAGGATTTTGGCGATCGCTCACAACGGCAGCAACTGCTCCGCGATTGTCAAGAGACTCCCCCCCGACTGCTGATCCTGCGTCGTCTAGCAGAATTGGGAGACAATGGCACGGAAGTTAGCAAAATTTTACAATCCTTAGAAGCCCTCGACATAGATATAATTGCCCTAGAAGACCCAGATTATAAGCTGAATTTTGCCAAGATTCTGCAAGAAATATCAAAAAACGAACTAAGTAATCGTTTAAAAGCAGGTCACGCTCACAATCGTCTGCAAGCTTTGCCTCCCCCCGGAAAAGCACCCTACGGTTATCGTCGTGGCAAGGAGCGTTATATACTCGATCGCAGTACCGCACCAGTAGTCAAAGACTTTTTTGATCGCTTTTTGATTTCCGCTTCCCTGCGTTCCACGGTGCGCTATCTAGAAAAACGCTACGGTAAAAAGATATCGGTAGCTACTGCCCATAAATGGCTGACTAATCCCGTTTATCGCGGCGATTTGTGCTATCTCGGTCAAGATATTATCCCCGATACCCACACCCCGATTATCTCCCGGGAAGAAGCGGCCCAGATCGATCGCATCCTGAGAAATAATCGCAAATTACCCCCCCGCAGTGCCAGCGCCCCGCGTTCCTTAGCGGGTTTAGTCGTCTGTAGTCAATGTCAATCGGGGATGACGATTACCAAAGTCACAGCGCGAGGAAAGGGTCTAGAATACCTCTATTTGCGACCTTTGCAATGTCCCCGGACAAAAAAATGTTCGGCGATCGCTTATGAAAAAATTCTTCATAGCACAATCGAGCGCATTTGTCAAGAC
Organism: Microcystis sp. M015S2; assembly: GCF_020245945.1. NCBI lineage: Bacteria > Bacillati > Cyanobacteriota > Cyanophyceae > Chroococcales > Microcystaceae > Microcystis > Microcystis sp. M015S2. Next base: position 40,647 of record NZ_JADBTX010000099.1, on the reverse strand, counting down.
CTACCACCGACGATCGCTCAGATATCTTTACCGGATTTAGAGGGGATCAAACGGGGAATGAGCGAGGAAATAGGGCAAAAAAACGATATTTTGTCCCAATTGCCCTCCCTAGAAGCGGCGGGAATTTTAGATCAAGAAACGGCTAATCTACGGGCCTATAAACTGAAAAACGAGATCGCGCAGATTCAAGGACGTTTAGACCAATTACCCCCCGATAACCTGACTATTATCGCTCGTGCCGTTGCTTTTCCGCAATTTTGGCGAGATTTATCGGAAATCGAGCGCCGTTTTTATTTTCGCGAGTTTATCCGTCGCATCGAAATCGAGAGGGAAACGGCTAATAATTGGCATTTACGTTTAATATTCGTTTTTTAAGAGTCTCGGACAATCTTAAAGTTAGCTAAAAATTGAGGAATGTTTGAGCGATCAATGCTAAGAAAAAGGCAAACAGCGATCGATCTCAACTATGAGCAATAACAAAAGATTAACTAGGTATAAAAAAGGGCGAAAATCCTCCCAGACAAAACCCCACCTTTATGATTATCACTATAATCAACCCGGGACGATGCCGGGGTTAATCACCATCGATGAAAATGCCGTTGCTACCGAGATATTTTTAATTAATTATAATTCTCAACAAGCCACTATAGTTAATAATCTTTTACCTCAAGACTGTCTTAAATATTTATCTGATGATTCCATCTCTTGGGTTGATATCGTCGGTTTGGGTAATGAGGATAAACTGCAAGAGTTGGGGGAAATTTTTCATTTACATCCCTTAACCCTTGAGGATATAGTCAGTATTCCCCAAAGACCAAAAGTGGAAGAATGCGAGAATTATCTTTTAATTATAGTGCCAATGGCCATCCTGATCGATCATCAGGGTTTTTTGCTAGAACAAATCAGTTTAATAGTCGGGAAGAATTATGTTTTAACCGTGCAGGAAGAAGGACAATACGATTCTTTAGAGGCAGTTAGGGAAAGAATCCGTTTAAATAAAGGTTCCATCCGGCAGCAAAAATCGGGTTATTTAGCCTACTCGATTTGGGATGCCATTATTGACGGTTATTTTCCTGTTTTAGAGTCCTACGGAGAAAGAATCGAGGAGTTAGAAAACGAAATTTTAGCTAGTCCCACGGAACAAATTTTATCAAAAATTTACCAACTGCGTCAGGAATTACTCTCCCTGCGACGAGCAATTTGGCCGCAAAGGGACACCCTCAATGCGCTTTTACGCGATGAGTATATTGTCATCGATACAACCATTAAACCCTATCTAAGAGACTGTTATGACCATGTAGTACAAATCCTTGATGTTATCGAAAATTACCGGGAATTTGCCAATGGTTTAATGGATTTTTACCTGTCTTCCGTGAGTAATAAAATGAACGAGATTATGAAAACTTTAACGGTAATCTCGACGATTTTTATCCCGCTCACCTTCATTGTCGGTATTTATGGTATGAACTTTAATACTGATAAATCCCCCTATAATATGCCCGAATTAGAATGGTATTGGGGCTATGTGTTCGTCTGGGTATTGATGCTAACCGTTGCTTTCAGTTTAATCATTTTCTTTTGGCGACGCGGCTGGTTTAAGAACCTATCGACAGTGAAGAAAAGATAAACTGTTAAGCAGATTAGACAGACTGGATTACCTTGCCGGCATCTAGCAAGAGAAAATGGCTATCACAGAGAAATTAATAATTTAGTGTCTGCGGTATTTTTTAACACTTTCAGTTGATGGCTTCTAATTTTGTCCAACCAACTATAGTGCTGGTTGTGACATTGATAGACGATATCGATGTCACCAATCTCTGACTTAACTTGAGCCAAGTAGTTTTCTAGTTCACTAATTTTCATAACCGATCTCGCTTGCGCTGAAGGACATCAACCCTAACACCAAGAATTATCCCTAAAGGATAGGGGTGACTACAGTTACTATTATAGGCCGACCATAATTCTTAAAAAAGTTCTTATCTAACAAAGTTAGCTAATGTCAGGGTTAGATGATATCGGCGAAGTTTCTTGCTAGTCGTCTAGGGGTCAGCGCCATGACTAGGTAAAAGAGCTTATTTGCCCATAATCGCGCCAAGTCAATTGAGCAAGCGGTCGATAAAATTTCCTTATTATCGATTTTAGACGAGTTACTGAAATTGGCACTAACCGTTAATTATTTTGAGGAGTTTCAGCAATTTTTTGAATAATGGTCTCAATAATTTTCTGGATTAAATGAACCAAACAGAGGAAAATCGAATTATCTTAATCTGTAAGGGGAAGTTGCCAAAAAGGAGACAATTGTGCGACGGGGAAGACATAAAATTTTTATCGGGATGGCCCCGGGGGTCGGGAAAACCTATAAGATGCTGGAGGAGGGCCATAGCCTGAGAAAGCAGGGAACCGACGTGGTGATTGGACTGCTCGAAACCCACGGCCGGAAAGAGACCGCCGCAAAAGCCGAGGGATTGGAAATTGTACCGAGAAAAATCCTAGAGAAAGAGGGAGTCACTCTCTCGGAAATGGATACAGAAGCGATTATCGCCCGCTCACCGCAGCTGTGTCTGATCGATGAATTAGCCCACACGAATGCACCAGGTTCGGAGCGAGAGAAACGTTTTCAGGACGTGGAGATAATTTTATCTCAGGGAATCGATGTTTACTCGACCGTGAATATCCAGCATATTGAGAGTTTAAACGATCTGGTTGCCCGAATCACTGGGGTGGTGGTGCGAGAGCGAATACCCGATCGAATTTTGGAGGAAGCTGATGAAGTGATCGTGGTAGATGTTACCGCCGAAACCCTAGAAGAAAGATTATTAGCGGGAAAAATCTACGCTCCCGAAAAGATCGAACAATCTTTAAATAATTTCTTTCAACGGCGCAATTTAATCGCCCTCCGGGAACTGGCCTTGCGCGAAGTGGCCGATACAGTAGAAGAAGAAGCGAGTAATTCCACAAAATTTATCGGTCAATCCTGTCCCGTTCACGAACGGGTATTAGTCTGTATTTCCACCTATCCCAACTCTTTACGATTATTACGTCGGGGAGCGCGGATAGCGGGGTATATGAACGCGGAATTTTTCGTGATTTTCGTCGATAAACCCGATCGCTTTCTCACCAAAGAGGAGGCTTTACATATCGAAACCTGCGAACGTTTATGTCGAGAATTCGAGGGCAAATTCTTACGGATTAAAAGCTATCAGGTGGCCGAAGCGATCGCAGAAGTGGCCGAGCGGGAACGAATCACCCAGATTGTGATCGGGGAGAGCCTTCAATCGCGCTGGAAGCATTTAATCAAAGGTTCTTTCACCCAAAAACTCATTCGCCTGATCTGGCAGAAAAATATCGATCTTCACATCATCGCCACCGATCCAAAAGTACCAATTAAAAACGCGCGAGCCAAGGGGGTGAAAAGGTGACTACCTGACTTGAAAGAGGGTGTGGGGTGTAGGGTGTAGGGTGTGGGGTGTAGGGACTTTCTCCCACTTCCCAATTCATAATTCATAATTCCCAATTCATAATTCATAATTCATAATTCATAATTCCCAGTTCCCCTCTCAAATCAGCAACGCCCTCTGGGATGATATTCTAGGAGTTAATCTTTAATGCAAATCCGTTGTCACTTAAGGGAGTTAACTCATGCAGGTAAATAATCTCGGCTTTATCGCTAGTATCCTATTCGTCCTAGTCCCCACCGTTTTCCTCTTGATTCTGTTTATCCAAACCAGAGAGGAAACCGAGGGTTAAATTCCTTTTTTATCTCTCAATCCAAGCTTTTGGGGGGTTCTACCCCCCAAACCCCCCGTTGGGGGCGTGGCGCCGCCCCCAAACCCCCCGCGCATTAGTTTTTCGGTGGGATGCTTACACGCAGCTGCCAATACATCTGTCATAATTTAACAGTCACTCCCCTTGCAGAAGTGCCTCTCCTGATATGTAGCCTATACTCAGCGGATTTAGTATAACCTATCGGTGAAACCGGAGATTTTCTATCCGAATGCTTCGCCCGTACTTTTTGCCGCAGACCCTATTTAGTAGTACAATCGATCGGATTTGGCGGATCTGAGTTTTTGTCCCTTTTGAGTTTGTCGATTTCTCGTTGATTGGCTTCCCGGTCCGCAGCCACCCATAATTCTTTATCAAAATCCCACTTGGCCTGTGTGTGTATTGCTCTTTCCCAAAAGCAGGCCGATTTAATTTGTTCTGGATTAAGACCCACGGCTCCGTCGAGGTTGGCTCCGTCGAGGTTGGCTCCGTCGAGGTTGGCTCCGTTGAGGTAGGCTCCGTAGAGGTTGGCTCCGTAGAGGTTGGCTCCGTCGAGGTTGGCTCCGTTGAGGTTGGCTCCGTTGAGGTTGGCTCCGATGAGGTTGGCTCCGATGAGGTTGGCTCGGTTGAGGTTGGCTCCGATGAGGTCGGCTCCGATGAGGTCGGCTCCGATGAGGTTGGCTCGGTTGAGGTTGGCTCCGATGAGGTCGGCTCCGATGAGGTCGGCTCCGTAGAGGTTGGCTCCGTAGAGGTTGGCTCCGTCGAGGTTGGCTCCGTAGAGGTTGGCTCCGTCGAGGTAGGCTCCCTTGAGGTTGGCTCCGTCGAGGATGGCTCGGTTGAGGTTGGCTCCGTCGAGGTTGGCTCCCCTCAAATTTGTCCCACTTAAATCAAGAATTTTAATTTTATTAGAGTCAGTTGTTCCAGCCAAATTATCCCCGGCCTGGTCATTTTCAACTTTACGCCGGCCGATTACCGTTAAAGCGGCCTGAACTGGAATACTCACGGAAGGAAGCTTTTCTAGGGCTTTCTGTCTTGCCGCCGGCTCCAGTTGTTCAATATTCGAGGGAATGGGGGAATTTTTACGAATGTAAGAAATCAGCACTTCCATAATTGTCCATTGATCCTTGGGAGAATCTTTGGCAATTCGCTCTAGGGAATAAATGCCGCCAATTACCACCTCCTCTTTAGTATTACCGATTTGCTCGACAGCTTTCGAGAAGCGCTCGGTAATAAGACGTTGCTGAGTCAGTTGCATTTCCGCTTGAGAATTGAAATAATTGACAATAAGCCCAATTCCTGCGAAAAGGGTGGCAATTAATCCCAGGGCAGAAATAATCGTTTTGACCACCTCAATGGCAAAGGTGCGGCTGTCTTTGTCTTCACGGGCAAAAAGCCCCGGTATTTGCTGAAATAGCCAGAAGGGAAAGATTAGCAGTTTCCAAGCAACTCTGACAAGAGACTGGAGCGATAGCAACAATCTTTTAATTAGCCTTTTTCCCCCGCGATAGGGCATCTTTAGATTCCAAGCAAGAATCGCTCTGGGATGTTGGCTCAAATATTCTTTCGCTTGCTGCCAGTCATCTATCTCATTGCCTTCTTTACCCGATGCCAGCCGTTTTTGATAAAACTCGTGAGCCTTGATCTGGTGCAATTCTAAAGGAATTCGTGGTGATTTTTTCGGAACCATGCAGCGTTTTCCCCGCCAATAGATGGATTTTGCCAAGGGACTGAGGGACTGACAAAACTGTTTTCGAGGTTGGTTGAAAGAGAGTAAAATCCAACCATTAAAGTTTATCTGTTAATCGAGTAATCGGCTCTCTCCGATGCTGTGTGATCAACAGGATCGATCATCGAGATTGCCAGTATAGACTAGAGCCTAACGTCAACCTTTGATCAAGCTGTTGGGATACAATCCAGCAAGGACAAGAGAGCCTGTTTAGAGAATCGATCGCTTTAAGTGGTGTACTCGGCGTTAATTTTGACGTAATCGTAACTAAGATCGCAACCCCAGGCCGTACCTGTTCCCGAACCGTTACCGATACAGATAGACATTAAAACGGTATCTTCTCGTAAATAAGCCCCGCTTGCTGCCGCTTTCAGGTAATTACTGGCACTAGCTCGATCGAACGCCAGAGGTTGACCATTTTCCATCATCACGAAGTCGCCTAACTTGATTTGCAGGTCTTCTTGATGGAAGACAACCCCGGCCCGGCCCGCCGCCGCCGCAATTCGTCCCCAGTTGGGATCTCGACCGAAAACCGCCGATTTTACTAGGGAAGAACCGGCAATGGTGCGAGCAATCTGACGAGCGGACTGATCATCGGCCGCCCCCGAAACCCGCACTTCTATTAAACAGGTGGCCCCTTCCCCATCCCGGGCGATCGCTTTGGCCAGGTATTGACAAACTTCCGTTAACATGGCCTCTAACTTTTGGGCATCCCGGCCCATTTCTGTGATCGCTGTGGTGCGCGATTGACCGTTAGCCAAGGCGATCAGACTGTCATTGGTACTGGTGTCCCCATCCACCGTAATCTGATTAAAACTTTTATTAGCCGCCCGACTTAACATATTTTGCCAGAGAACCGTCGATACTGCGGCATCACAGGTAATAAAGGAGAGCATCGTCGCCATATTCGGGTGAATCATCCCCGATCCCTTGGCAATTCCCCCAATTGTGACCGGACGACCATCGATAGTGGTTTGCAAGGCGATCGATTTGGGGACTAGATCCGTGGTCATAATCGCCCGGGCCGTGCTTTCGCCACCATTTTCCGACAATAAACCTGCTAAGGTCGGTAAAGCGGCGGTTAACGCATCCATGCGAATCCGTTGCCCGATCACTCCTGTAGAAGCCAGCAAAATTGCATCGGCGGGAATCCCTAAAACTTGGCTCAAGGCGGCGGCACTATCGAGAGCATCTTGCCATCCAGCTTCCCCCGTGGCGGCGTTTGCTTGGCCAGCATTACACAAAATCGCCCTGGCGCTGGCTTTAGTTTGGAGGCGTTGACGGCAATAATCGACGCAAGCGGCCCGCACTTGACTGGTGGTAAAGACTCCAGCGGCGATCGCTTCTGTTTCCGAGACAATTAGGGCTAAATCGGGCAAACCGGACGGTTTTAGGCCCGCGGCCATCCCTGCGGATTTAAATCCTTTTGGGGCCGTGATCCCCCCCTCTATTTCCTGCCAATCGGCCATTTTCTCCCGTCTCCTACTCAAATTCGACACTCGATTATAGCAAGTAAAAAGCCAAAAATTAGCAAAGGGTTTGACCGTTTCGGGTTGGGAAGTGGGGAAAAAGCTGATAAGTAGCTGGTTATAATTAAATTAAAAATGGATTTTAAATTCGATCCCCCCTGCCCCCCTTGATAAGGGGGGTGACGATAGGCGGGGGGATCCCCCTTAATAAGGGGGTGCCGATCCCCCCTGCCCCCCTTGATAAGGGGGGTGACGATAGGCGGGGGGATCCCCCTTAATAAGGGAGGCATCTGATAATTTTTAACGCCTACCTACTTAGCTAATAATTTCTTGCGGCAAATTAGCCTAAAATACGATTAATTGACTAGGATTTTGGGGCGATAGTTTATGGAACGCGGGTTATTGTGGACACCTTTATTAATTCTGTTTATTTGGTTGGCTTGGAGTGGTTGGAATGAATACCAAAAACTGGAAATCTATCGACAATGGGCGGAAAACTTCGAGCGAGCTAAGTATGATATATATTCTGTCTTAGGTCAAAAAGATAAAATTATCACTTGGGGAAAACCAACTCGTAAGGGAGTGATTAATTTACAAACTTTTTCCCTAGAGGAGGTCAAAGAAATCCGTTTGTTAGTTAATAATCAAGTGGTGGATTTAGATGCTCTTCCCCCGCAGGGTTCCCCTTTCCTAGAATTTATTTTTAAGGAGCGATCACCTGAAAAAATTCCTTTTACTGAAGTTGAATTGGCCAGTCGGTGGGCGAAATTTTTACAACAACAAATCTTAATTTAATGGCGATAATTTCTAGCGCAATCTCCCCGATCGCAGGATACCGACAACTAACCATAAACCGATAAAACTAGCTGTAGCAAATAATACGGTACTAATAATAGTTAATTGCCGAGATTGGGTGCTGGCTGTGACAATGGCGGCCCCGATAATTAAGGAGCCAATAATCACACTAAAAGCTAGTCGATTGGCGGAATTATCTAAACTGCGACGGAGATTATCTAAGTCGCGAATTTTCAGATTAACATTTAAAGTTTCCGAGGTTAAACCATCTAGTAAAACTTCAATTTGACGGGGATATTTCAGGGAAAAAGATTTCAAGTCTAAAACTGTTCTTAGGGCAGTTTGTAGGGGAGTGCTACCGATTAACTGTTGTTCAAGAATATTAGTTAATAGCGGTTTGACTTCTTCCAGGATATTAATATCAGGATTAAATTTTCGGGCAGTTCCTTCTAAATTAGCGAGACTTTTGGCGAATAAACCTAAATTACCCGGAAGTTTAATTCTATTGCGACGGGCAATTTGCAAAAGTTCATAAACCACCTGACTAAAGTTAATTTGATTTAAATTGAGGTTATAATATTTTCGCAACATCCGCTCATAATCCACCTCTAATTGTACTAAAGTAATCGGGACTACTGACTCGGACAGTTTAATAGTTAGTTGACTGCATCTTTTCGCATCTAAGTCAACAATTGCTAATAACAATTCTGTTAAAATTTGTTGAGTTTGTGGGTCTAATCTGCCCACCATACCACAGTCAATTAAAGCTACTCTACCATCGTCAAGATAGAAGATATTACCCGGGTGAGGATCGGCATGAAAGAAGCCATCAATATAAATTTGTTGAAAAAATGACCGAAACAAAATTCTAGTTATTTCACTTTTTCTTTGGGAAATTGCTTGCTCAGTTGGCGGTCTAGAAACATCGGCCTCTAAAATTTGTTTTCCCTCTAACCATTCTAACACTAATAGCTTGGAATTAGTTAAGTCCCAATAAATTTTAGGAATAACTAACTGTTTGGGTTCTGACCACCGACTCTGGGTTAAATTATAGCGTAATTGGTCAGTATAATGACCTTCTTGGGTGAAATCTAATTCCGCATTAACTGCTTTAATAAACTCCTCTGCTAAGTTAACAACGTCATAACTTTGACCAAATTCTGTTAGGGCAACTAAATCAGCAATTCCCTTAATTAAGGCACTATCTTGGGCGACAATTTTTTCGATACCCGGACGCAAGACTTTAATCGCTACTTCCTCCCCAGATAATAAAGTTGCCCGATGAATTTGCCCGATCGAGCCTGCGGCGATCGGTTGGGGATTAATATACTTAAATACCTGTTCGATCGGTTTTGCTAACTGTTCGGTGATGACTATTTCTATATCTGTCCAAGCAACGGGAGGAACTTGCGCTTGTAGAGCAGTTAAAGCCTCGATATAATTAGCGGGTAGCAGATCGGGACGGGTACTAAGTAACTGTCCCAATTTGACGTAAAAAGGCCCCAATTCCACGAGAATTTTTTTGAGAACTTCTGGGGTGGGGATCTGGGGATTTTCTGTTTTTCCTAGGGTTAAAACCCCGCGCATATAGTCCCAACCGTTGCCGAGAACTATCTCAAGGATTTCTTTTTGTCTTTGACTGGTTTGGGGGAGTGAGAACACGGTATTATCAGTTATCAGTGATCAGTTATCAGTTATCAGTGGGGAAGTTACCAGTGATCAGATTTGAGTTTTAAGTGAGCAGTATTAAATAAAAGTTTCCTACTGTCTTTTCAATGATTACTGTTTACTGTTTACTGATCACTGATTACTGAAAAAGCTGGTAACTAATATCAATCCTATAACAATTTCTCCAATTTGGGATCGGTTTGTAATTGCTTGAGAACTTGTTTAATATCTTGGGTACGATCTTTGTGGACAACGAGAGTCGCTTTCCCGTCGCGAACAATTACCAGATCTTTTAAACCAATAGTAACGATCACTTCCTCCTCATCACTAGCATAGATAATAGAGCCTTCCGTATCCAAACCGACATGATTTGCCAGTTCAATATTTTTGCCCTTTGCTTCTAGTAATCTTTCCAGAGAATTCCAATCTCCCAGATCATCCCAACCGAAATTAGCGGGTAAAACGTAAGCGAGTTGGGTTTTTTCCATCAAAGCATAATCGATACTTTTTTTCTCTAAATCCTCATAGGCAGCGATGCCCCGATCGATCAGAGGCTGTAAAATATTATTAGCGTGGGTTTTTAGCTCCTCTAAAACCACTTGTCCCTGAAAGATAAACATTCCGCTATTCCAGCTAAAAAGTCCCGTTTCTAGGAATTTTTCGGCCGTGGTGCGATCGGGTTTTTCCGTAAAACGACTAACTTTATAGACGGGTAAACCATTAAATTCGCCTTGATTTTCTCCCTGTTCGATATAACCGTAACCAGTGGAGGGATAATCGGGTTTAATCCCTAAAGTAACGATCGCTTTTTGGCTGACGGCCACTTCTACGGCCGCTTTTAAAGTGTTAATATAAGCCTCTTGATCACCAATATAATGATCGGCAGGAAAAAAACCGATCGCCACTTCCTTACCATAACGTTTTATCACTTCTAAGGTGGCCCAAGTCACAGCCGGGGCCGTATCCTTGCCCACCGGTTCCACTAATAGGTTACTCTCCGGTAAATCGGGCAGTTGTTCCCGAACCCCATCAGCGATCGCACTAGCGGTAATTACCCAGAGATTTTCCCAACCTGCCCCTAAAGATAATAGACGATCGGCCGTTGCTTGTAAAAGACTGCGACCACTACCATCAAGACAGAGAAACTGTTTCGGACGCGCTAGACGACTGAGAGGCCAAAAACGTTCCCCTTTACCACCGGCGAGAATGACTGGAACAAGCGACTGATTCATAAAAAATTGACACTTATCGGTTAAGCTGAACCGATTGTATCAGACGGCAGCGAGGGGTGAGCGTTTTTCCGACCCAAAGTAAAAAGCGGGCAAATAACCCGCTTTCTAGCAAAAATAACCGAAATATTGCGATTAGAAATTCATTTCGGCCGCTTGTACTGTTTCCACTTGTTTTTTCTTAATAACTAAGAGGATTTGGCAGAGCATAATGCCACCGAGGAATAAAACCAATCCTTTGATCCGGCCGGGATTTTGTAGGACAACTTCCGTCTCTTTTTGACCAAAACCGCCAACATTGGGGTTACTGGTTAAAAATTGTCCCACTTCGATCGCTTGACCTTCCGAGACGATTAACTCAGGACCTGCGGGGATATTTTCCACCACGGGGCCCGCTTCGGAAGTGATGGTCACTTCATAACCACCGGCTTCGGTTTTGCTGATCTGGCTAATTGTACCTGCGGTAGAAGCTTTGAAGGCGTTATTATTGCTAGGTTCACCGGTGGGGTACACTTGGCCGCGACCGCGATTGGCCCCTAAATGCACAGCATATTTGCCGAAGTGAATACCTTTATTTTGGCTCGGATCGGGGGCCAAGACGGGGAAAACGATTTCTTTGTATTGATCGCCGGGTAAGGGGCCGACGATAACCACGTTATCTTGACCTTCTTTGTAGGATTGGAAATAGACTCCACCGAGTTTTTCCTGCATTTCTTCGGGAATGCGATCGGGGGGCGCGATTTTAAAACCATCTGGTAGCATTAAGACTGCACCGACGTTTAAACCCCCCTTCGATCCGTCTCCTAACACCTGTTGACTAGCGGGATCGTAGGGGATTTTTACTACTGCTTCAAAGACGCTATCGGGTAATACCGAGTGGGGGATTTCAATTTCGGCGGGTTTTTGGGCTAAATGGCAGTTCGCGCAAACAATCCGACCGGTTGCTTCTCTGGGGGTTTCCGGGGCGGTTTGTTGCGCCCAAAAAGGATATGCTTGGGCAGATTGGGGGTTAATGACATCGCTGGTTAGGAGTAGGGAAACGGTAGCGATCGCCACGAGGACAGCTTTAATTAGGGCCTGTCTGTGGACTTGCGGGAAGCTTAAAAAGTTGAATGTTCTCATCTCTATCGGTTGAAAATTCCAAAATCTCGTCACATTGAATAATCTAGGACCACCAGGGTTCTTCGCCGGTGCGGAAGTCGGTTTCCGTCCAAGTGGAGAAGACGACTTTATCATTATCGGTGACGTTGGCATGGGCGAGGGCTAAGGATAGAGGCGCTGGACCGCGAACTACTTTTCCTTCGGCATTGTACTGGGACCCGTGGCAAGGACACATGAATTTTTCTTCACTGGCATTCCAAGGCACTACACAACCTAAGTGGGTACAGACGGCGTTAATTCCATAGTTGGCCAGGGTTTTGTCTTCCTGGACGACTAAATAGGTGGGGTCGCCTTTTAAGCCTTGGGCTAAGGTGCGATCGCCAGCGTTATGGCTGCCCAGAAATTGACTGACAATCACATCATTGCCTAGGGCATCTTTAGCGGTGACACCGCCACCCGTACCACCGGCCGAGGGGGGAATAAAATACTTAACAATCGGATACAACGCGCCCGCTGCTACTCCGGTAATTGTACCAAAGGTCAACAGGTTCATAAATTGACGACGACCCAAATCGGGAACATCTGTACCGGAAACTTGACTCATTGCTCCTTATCTCCAAATGTAAATTTTTGTAAACTAATTCTCATCTAAGGGCGATTTTGTGCATCTCGATCAAGACGAAAACCCAGAGCTTAAAGAAGGTTTACAAGGGCTGTATTAGATTATTACAGATATTGAGTCACGGACAATTGCCACGGCAAAGCTGCCCCAAATGCGAACGGCAAAGCCGCGCCAAAGGCGAACGCTGTTTGCTCGCTTTTGCCGAGATGAGAAACCGCGAACATCGAAAGAATCTTAAAAAATTTGATCCAATGGAAAATTAAGTCCCCATCTACCTTTAACTTAAGTTAATAAGTAGGTAGGCGTTAAAAATTATCAAACATCCCCTTTATCAAGGGGGGATTAAGGGAGGCTCCCCCCGCCTATCGGCACCCCCCTTATCAAGGGGGGCAGGGGGGATCCCCCCGCCTATCGGCACCCCCCTTATCAAGGGGGGCAGGGGGGATCGAACCTAAAACCAATTTTTAATTATAATTATAACCAGCTACTTAGCCAAGAATACAATGATTTCAAGTCATGCCTACCGGCTTGTACAGGGAAAATTCTCGCATCAGTAGATTACTTAACTCAATTTGTCAAGGCTGGGATTTCTTTCAAGGCTCGGTATAAAAATCTTTATTTATCTCTATCATCTTTAACCTATGAAATTAGCTGATCTTCTCAAAGACTCAAGTTATAAGTTGTCCCAGTTTACGCCAGCAGAAATTGAGCAATTAGAGCAGACAATTACGCTGAAAAAGACGAAAAATGGGGAAGCTCCCTATACAATTTGCTTAGTACGGAAAAAAGAGATTAAACTTACCCCAGAAGAAGCGATTAGACAATTATATTTAAGGGTTTTAAGCGATCGCTTACATTATCCTCTCAGTCGCATTCAGGTGGAGTATGGTGTTAATTTTGGCAGACTAGAAAGCTTGGGAGTAAAACTAATCTGATCAACACAAAAATAAATCTACCAATGGAACAAATTAAAGGATTTTGTCAAAAGTGGCAAGTCACCGAGTTGGCATTATTTGGTTCAGTTTTACGCGAAGATTTCCGTTCAGATAGCGATATTGATATTTTAATTACCTTTTCCCCAACTGCTAAACGAGGTTTAACCGAAACCCTACAAATGCGCGATGAACTGCAAGCAATTTTTGATCGAAAAGTAGATTTAATTGTGAAAGCAGCACTCAAACGGAGTGATAACTGGCTAAGATGTAAAAACATTTTAGAATCAGCACAGATTATATATGCCTCATTGTAAATGCTATCAGACGTATTTTGCGCTATACTGATGGAAAAATAAATTAACAGAACTTTTAAAAGCGATCGCACCTTTACTCTAAGAGTGCTTTAAAAGCAAAAATCCAAACAACTGTTAGAAATTGCTAAAATAGGAGTAGAAAAAGCGATAGAAACCGATGAAGAAACGGCCACCGCTTGGATAAACCAACAACTAGAAAGCTTGGGAGTAAACCTAATCTGATCAACACAAAAATATGAAAATTCCTCAAGAAAAACTCTCACAACTTTGCCAACATTGGCATATTCATAAACTTTCCTTATTTGGTTCAGTTTTACGAGATGATTTTACCGCAGATAGTGATATTGATATGCTCGTTGAGTTTGAACTTGGTTTTACCCCTAGTTTTTTCAAACTTCATCAAATTCAAGAAGAATTATCTCAATTATTTGATGGACGTACTATTGATCTCGTTACCATCAAATCTCTTAATCATCATATTCGTGAGCGTGTTTTAGCAACAGCAGAGGTGTGTTATGTTCATGATTGACACAGCAAATAAAGCACTTAGCTTTGTAGAAGGTTTCAGTCGAGCAGTATTCGAGATGACATTCAACAATAATCACGACAATTTTTGATTTTTACCAGAGGTCTATTTTTAACGGGGGAGGATGTCAACCCTCACTCCCAGACTCAACAGTATGGCCGACTTCGCTGATCCATTGGGCAATTTCTGCGGGGGATGCGGTGGTTTCTACCGTGACGATTTTATTGGCTACATCCACCGATATTTGGGCTGCCGGTTGCTGATTATTAATCGCTTTAGTAATGGTATTAGCGCAACCTTCACAGGCAATACTAGGCACTTTTAGGGTAATTGTCATTGTTGTAACTCCAGTAACTTCATAGCTAAAAACTAGCATAAATTGTCAGGGGTAGCTGATTTTTTAAGAGTTTATTTACCATTTCAGCACTGCCGCTTCGATCCCCTGTTCCCGACGCAGTTGACTATCTTTTTCTAGCCATTGAATGACCTGTTTATGGGTTAGTTCTTCTAGGGTTACTCCCGTATCTTCGGCGATTATTTTTAGTAAGCGTAGGGAAGAAATCGTTAAACGAGTCAGGAATTTTTCGGGAGAAGTTAAGAGGGCAGCGTCCACATCTGCGGATTCTTCTGGGGTTAAAAATTGTCTGTTTTCGATCATAGTTTTATTTGGTTTCCATCCAATTGTCACCGGCTTTAATTTCTACCAAGAGAGGGAGCGTCAAGGAGACAGCTTCTTCCATAGTAGTCTTGATTTTTGACTCTAGGGATGGCCATTCTTCCCTCGGTACTTCCAAGACTAATTCATCATGGACTTGCAGCAGTAATCTCGCTCGATAATTTTGCAGTACCTCGGCCAATTTTACCATCGCTACTTTAATAATATCAGCACTGGAACCCTGAATGGGCGCATTAGCGGCCGATCTTAATAATTGTGCTTCCTCGTTGTTGAGTTTGAGGCTATCTAAATCGATGTCATGTAAGGACAGTCCCCGCAGTCTTTTTAAGAGGGGATTATCGAAGTTAAAATAACGTCTTCTGCCCAAAATTGTTTCCACATATCCCTGAGCAATTGCTTGTTTTTTGCTATTCTCTAAATACTCAAATACTTGGGCATAACGTTGATGATATTTTTCAATAAATTTTCTGCCCTGTTCTACGGTTAATTTCGATTCACGGGCGAATTTTTGCGCTCCCATGCCATAAATAACTCCGAAGTTAATTGTTTTTCCTAAACTGCGTTCTTCGGGGGTAATTTCCCCTTTATCAAAGAGCAATTGAGCGGTGACTTTATGAACATCTTGATTACTACGATACGCTTCTAATAAAACTGGTTCTTGACTGAGATGAGCGAGAATTCTTAACTCGATTTGTGAGTAGTCCGCTGATACTAATAAGTAACCATCTTCGGGAATAAAAGCTTGACGAATTCGCCTAGAAAATTCACTGCGAATGGGGATATTTTGTAGGTTAGGATTGGAGGATGATAAGCGTCCGGTGCTGGTAATGGTTTGATTAAAATCTGTATGTACTCTTGCGGTTTTTGGTTCGGCTAATTTCGGTAAAGCATCCACATAGGTGGATTTTAATTTGGATAAGGTGCGATGTTCAAGGATATAATCAACTAAGGGATGATCTCCTTGTAGTTTCTCTAAAACACTTTGATCGGTGGAGTAACCTGTTTTAGTTTTTCTGGATTTTTTGCGGTTGAGTGCTAATCGATCAAAAAGGATTTCACTTAACTGTTTAGGAGAGCTAAGATTAAAGGTTTCTCCGATGGATTCATAAGCTTTTTTTTCTATGTCTGCCAAGTCTCTTTCTAGCTGCCGGGAAAAGTTTTTTAGATAATTGACATTAATTTTTATCCCATAATTTTCCATTCGCCACAGCACCATCACTAAGGGAGATTCTATTTCAGAGAATAATTGATATAAAGAGGGAATTTTAGTTAATTCTGCCTGTAATTTTTCTCGAAGTAAATAGGTAGCATAGGCATCTAATCCGCAGTAGTTAGCAGTAGTGGCAATATCTAAATCAGCGATAGTTTTTCCCGTAGGAATACCGAGACTTTTATAACTAAGGGAAGTGATACCAGTTAAATAGCGATCGCATAAATCTTCGAGATTATGAGTTAGTTCGGGATGGAGGACATAACTAGCCACCATAGTATCAAAAACTAGACCTTTAACGGTAATTCCTTGATGATAAAAAACATCAATATCAAATTTCGCATTCTGGAAGACTTTCGGATAATCATCACTGGCTAAAATTGGGCGTAATTTTTCGAGAACTATCTCTAGATTTAAATTATCACCGCTCTGGTGGCCGATGGGAATATAGGCCATAGAATTTAATTCTTTTCCCCAACAGCAACCGATGCCGACCAATTTGGCTACACGAGGATTTAAATCTGTGGTTTCGGTGTCCCAAGCGACGGGACATTGCCGATTAGTGAAAGTTGTTAATTTTGCCAGTAAAGCATCTAACTTAGGAATAGTATCAATAATGTCGGGAGCAATTAGAACCGGTGGAGAAATAGGGGGTAAATCAAACAGAGACAATTGATTAGAATCAGCATCGCTAGTTAATTCTAGGGTAGGAGTGCCACCTAGATGCTGTTGAATTTGATCGAGTTTCTGGAGAATTTTCTTTAACTCTAATCTTGCCAATAAAGGTTTAACTAAACGCCGATCAAAACCTCGGAGACGAAATTTCTCCTCTTCGAGGCTAACGGGGGCATCAAGGGCAATTTTGGCTAAATAGCGAGAACTTTCGGCGGCAGTTTTACCCTCTAATAATTTAGTTTTTACCATTCCCTTGATCGATTCCAGATTGGTATATATATCGTCTAAGTTATCGTATTTTTTTAATAAATCTATCGCTGTTTTTTCGCCAATTCCGCGCACACCGGGGATATTATCAGACTTATCACCGCAAAGAGCTTTAAAATCTACTACCTGTTTTGGTGTCACCCCTAACTTTTCCGTGACAGCTTGGGAATTAAATTCTGTATAACCCTGTCCCGATGTACTTTTGACCGCATTAATATCCAGATAGAGAACCGTGGTTTTTTTCTCCTCATCTACCAATTGGAATAAATCTCGATCGCCTGTTAAAATCTTAACAGTATAACCATGATCACCGGCTTGTTTTGCCAAAGTTCCTAAAACATCATCTGCTTCGTAACCCGGGGAAGTCACAATAGGAATATTCATCACTGTCAAGAGACTTTGCAGATTAGTTAAATCGGGGCGAAATTCTTCGGGAGTTTCTTGCCGATTAGCCTTATAATTAACATCAGCTTCATGGCGAAAAGAAGGAGCTGCTAAATCAAAAGCAACTGCTAAATAAGTGGGTTTTTGAGTTTCTAGTAACTGCAGCAGAGAATTTAAAAACCCAAAACAAACACTGGTGGGAATGCCGCTAGAAGTACGCAGAGGACCAGAACGAGACTTAGCAAAGGCATAATAGGCACGAAAAGCCAAAGAATGCCCATCGATCAGGATAAATAGCTTATTTTGCTCGGCACTGGTCATAATCTAGCCTCTTTAATCCTATCAAAATAATACTAAATAGTATATAAAATTTACATTCCCTATTTTGCCCGAATTTGCCCAAATTTGACAAGGGGGGGTTTTCTGTTTAGAGTATAACATAGGCTGGCATTGTTCTAAACTTAAATCTTTCTATCTCTTTACAGGCGGCCGATGCCTGTGCTACCAATTGCATCAATAGCATTTACAGGCATCCTGTTTGTACCACTAGGGAACTATCAGAAAAATGCCGATTACTGTAGGCTCTGTTTTAAAGCTGTTAGCGAAGGGAATTATGCTACACTAGCATCAATATCTAGTCAAAAAGGCTTGTAATTTATGACTCCTCATCTTTCTCTTAGCCAGATTATAGAATCTATCGATCAACTTTCTTTAGAAGAACAAAACCAATTATTTGAAAAATTAGCGCAGAAAAAACAACAACAAGAGCATCCACTGCTCAATATACCAGTTACACTAACCTATAATCCCCTCTTAGATGAAGTCATAGAGAGTATAGAAACCTATCGTCAAAAAGTTGACCAAGAAGACAGTCAACAAGTTGAAACACCGTGACTCAATATATATTAGATACCGATCATATAACCCTACTGCAAAAACTACATCCGAACTTAGTTCGGAGAGTAGCGTCTATCGATCCTGATGATATTGCTATAACGATTATTACTTTAGAAGAACAAGTAAGAGGATGGTTCAGCGTGATCAGAAAATACTCTCAAAGCAATCAATATGAAAAGTTAATCAAAGGCTATCAAGGTTTGAGAGATATAGTTAATTATCTGAGCAAATTTAAAATTTTGAACTATACTTTAGAAGCTCATTATCATTTCAGAGAATTACGGGAGCAAAAAATTCGTATAGGAACACAAGATTTAAGAATTGCAGCGATTAGTTTATCAGAAAACAGTATTTTAGTAACACGCAATTATCGTGATTTCTCTCAAATCCCTAATTTACGCCTACAAGATTGGACGATATAGAACTCTGTAGGGATGACTACGAAAATTGTTATATTTTTTAAGGATTACCGAGCCATTATTCAGCCATTAGCTTGGCATCGGCGATCGCTGATCAGTTATCACCGCCTCAAAAAAATATTTGCCAAAAAACCAGCGTAAGGGTATTTTAAGAATAATTTTATATGTTTACTTTGCGATTACATGAGAATCCTAGTTACAGGCGGTGCTGGTTTTATTGGTTCCCATCTAATCGATCGCTTGATGGAACAGGGTCATGAAGTGATCTGTCTGGATAACTTCTACACGGGGACCCGCCGAAATATCGTTAAATGGCTAGGAAATCCTTATTTTGAGCTAATTCGTCACGATATCACCGAGCCGATCCGTTTAGAAGTCGATCAGATTTATCACCTGGCCTGTCCTGCTTCCCCGATCCACTATCAATATAACCCCGTCAAAACGATTAAAACCAATGTTTTAGGGACCATGTATATGCTGGGGTTAGCTAAAAGGGTAAAAGCGCGATTTTTGCTCGCTTCTACCTCGGAAGTCTACGGCGATCCCGATGTGCATCCGCAAACAGAAGAATATCGAGGCAATGTCAACTGCATTGGGCCCCGTTCCTGTTATGACGAAGGTAAAAGGGTGGCGGAAACCCTAGCTTTTGAGTATTATCGGGAGCATAAGGTCGATATCCGGGTGGCCCGGATTTTCAACACCTACGGCCCGCGAATGCTGGAAAACGATGGTCGAGTGGTGAGTAATTTCGTGGTGCAAGCTTTGCGCGGTGAACCCCTGACGGTTTATGGTCAAGGTTCCCAAACCCGCAGTTTCTGCTATGTTTCTGACCTGGTGGAAGGGTTAATGCGTTTGATGAATGGGGATTTTATCGGGCCGGTTAATTTAGGCAATCCCGACGAATACACAATTCTGGAATTAGCGCAAGTGATCCAAGGCATGATTAATCCCGAGGCCGAATTGGTCTATAAACCACTGCCGGAAGATGATCCCAAGCAACGACAACCGGATATCACTCGTGCTAAAACCTATCTGGATTGGAGTCCAACCATTCCTCTAAGTCAGGGTTTAAAAATGACGATTGAGGATTTCCGTTCTCGTCTCAGCTAATCCCTAATCAATGAATTTAACTTAATTGTCACTGGAGTAATTATCATGCGTGTTTGTGTTATCGGAACCGGTTATGTGGGTTTAGTCACCGGAGTGTGCCTAGCACATATCGGCCATCATGTTATCTGTATTGATAACAATGAAGAAAAAGTCAAATTAATGAAATCGGGACAATCTCCCATCTATGAACCGGGGTTATCGGAATTAATGCAGTCTTCGGCAGCCTCCGGCAATCTGGAATTCTCCACGGACCTAGAAGCGGGAGTTAAACACGGCGAAATCCTCTTTATCGCTGTTGGTACACCAGCACTACCCACGGGGGAAAGTGACACCCGTTATGTGGAAGCAGTGGCCCGGGGTATTGGGGCCCATCTCAACGGTGGTTATAAAGTAATCGTCAATAAATCTACCGTTCCCATCGGTTCTGGGGATTGGGTACGGATGATCGTCCTCGATGGCGTGGCCGAGAGACAAAAAAATCTCGTGGCCGCTGGTGGCGGTATTAGTACAATAGAACGCATCGAAGCGGAATTCGATGTGGTCAGCAATCCCGAATTTTTACGCGAAGGTTCGGCAGTTTATGATACTTTTAACCCTGATCGTATTGTTTTAGGCAGTAATAACCCGAAAGCCATCGAAATGATGAAGGAATTGTACGCGCCTTTGGTTGAACGTCAATTCTCTGAACATCCCTCCTTGCCTCCCGTTCCCGTAGTGGTTACGGATCTCAGTTCGGCGGAAATGATTAAATACGCTGCTAATGCCTTCCTAGCCACCAAAATTAGCTTTATTAACGAAGTAGCTAACATCTGTGATCGCGTCGGGGCCGATGTCACCCAAGTGGCTAAAGGTATCGGTTTAGATTCCCGTATCGGCAGCAAGTTTCTCTCGGCCGGGATCGGTTGGGGGGGTTCCTGTTTCCCCAAAGATGTGTCGGCTTTGGTACATACCGCAGAAGACTACGGTTACGAAACGGAATTACTTAACGCCGCTATCAATGTTAACAAACGTCAACGGACAATTGCGATCGAAAAACTGCAACAGGAATTAAAAATCCTCAAGGGTAAAACCGTCGGTTTGTTGGGATTAACTTTTAAACCCGATACCGATGATATGCGCGATGCTCCGGCTTTAACCATGATCGAACAGTTAAATCGTTTAGGTGCTAAGGTAAAAGCCTATGATCCGATCGTTTCTCAAAGTGGTTTAAGTCACGGTTTAAGCGGTGTGATTATCGAATCGGATCCGGAAAGATTGGCCGATGGTTGTGACGCTTTGGTGGTGGTGACGGAATGGCAAGAATTCCTCCGTCTCGACTACGGCAAAATGGTTAAAACCATGCGCGAACCCGTGTTAATTGATGGTCGCAATTTCCTCGATCCTGCGGTGGTGACAGCAGCCGGTTTCCGTTACCTGGGGATTGGCCGTTAATCCCAGGAATCCGCCTTTTCAGCAGGACTGACGCGGTTGGGGAAGGAGCAAAAAGCACCAACCCTTACCCCTGTTCCTGGAGGCGAAAATTGCCCGATTATGCCGACTGAAAACCAAAAAATTCCTAGCTGACCCTAAGGATAGTTGCAATGGTTACATGATATGAACGGGGGCTACTAGAATCCGGGGGTGATGGGTAGAATTGAATTGAGAAACTAGAAATCAGTTTTAGCAATACCTATGGTTAGCTCTGTTCAATATCGCTACACTAACGAACAAGTTAGGGACTGGTTACGGGGATTACTGACAATTGCCTGGTCTGATGGGGATTATAGCGCCAGCGAACAGGAATCGATCGCCCGTTTCGCTCACGAATTAGAATTAGATGACGACCACGTTCTCTATCAATCGATTAGTCCCGAAGAATTGGCCGCAAGTTTCGGTCATGACCCCAGAATATCAGAAAACTTCCTCCGCACGGCGGTGATGGTGGCGATCGCCGATGGCATTTATTCCCCCGCAGAAGCGCAATTACTGCGTAGTTATCGGGATGCTTTCGGGTTAGAAATCGAGGCCCTGTCAGCTTTAGAACATACTATCTGTGAAATTCCCGAAATTACCACGGAAGCGAATAAATCCGAGTTTATCAGTGCCGAACATCCCCACCCAGATCTGCTGCATCCCCTCAAAGATTGGTTAGATGGGGTAGAAATGCACGATCCGCGTCTGGCCCGGTTTATCTGCAAAATGGTGCCGCCTCAATGTCCTTTTGAACGCGATATCGTGCTTTTTGGCCATAAATTAGTCCATATTCCGCCCCTGTGCAAGTTAAATCCTCTCTACGAGCAGTTAGTCGGTTTACGTTTCCGCGCCCTATCATACTTAGCCGATGATTGTCAAGAGGATATTTCCGAGTATATTTAGCCAATTTAACTCAAAATTGCGGTTAAAATGGTATAAATATCCTGCTGACAGAAAATATCTCAGCCTAAAGGCTTTTCCTAGCTAAATCTTTCGTTAAAATTAGGTTAAATCGCCGTTAACAGAGAAATATGAGTAAAAACTCCCGACGAGTCGATTTTCCTGATTTACCCGGGCTAAAAAACCTGCGCTCCTATCAATGGCAGTGGCTGGGCCGAGATATACTCGCTGGTGTCACCGTGGCGGCCTACGCTATTCCCCAGTGTATGGCTTACGGCGACCTGGCCGGGGTCGATCCCGTGGTGGGATTGTGGACTCTCGTGCCGGCCGCCCTAGTTTACGCCCTTTTCGGCTCCTCATCGCAACTATCCCTCGGACCAGAATCGACCACGGCAGTGATGACGGCTGCAGCGATCGCACCTATGGTGAGCCTTCAAGGAGAAAATTACGGCAGTTTAGCGGCTTTTTTAGCCCTAATGGTCGGTTTAATCTGTTTAGTTGGTTATATCGCCCGCTTGGGATTTCTGGCTAATTTACTCTCCAAACCGATCCTAATCGGTTATATGGCGGGAGTGGCGGTAATCATGATTGCGGGACAACTGGGTAAAATTAGTGGTTTGTCAATCAGTGAAAATACGGTTTTTAAAGAAATTTTAGCTTTTTTTCGGGGAATAAACCAATGGCACTGGCCAACCCTTAGCCTCGCTCTATTGCTGCTACTATTTCTATTTGTCATCCAAAAATATTTTCCCAAAGCACCGGGTCCCTTGCTGGCGGTTTTACTGGGAACCCTCGCCGTCGCCACCCTCCATCTCGATCAAGAGGGGGTGGCAGTAGTGGGGAAAATTAGCAAAACTTTGCCTAATTTTGGCTTACCAACCCTAGATTTTTCCCAATTACTACCCCTAGTAACCGCGGCCGTCGGCATTGCCCTGGTCGGCTATTCCGATAACGTCTTGACCGCCAGAGCCTTCGCCAGACACCATAACCAAGAAATCGATGCCAATCAAGAATTTTTAGCTCTAGGACTGGGGAATCTGGCGGCGGGTTTTTGTCAGGGATTTCCCATCAGCAGCAGCGCCAGTCGCACCGCAGTGGGCGATTCCGTGGGCAGTAAAAGTCAACTTTACTCCCTGGTGGTGGCAGTGGTGGTGGTGGCGGTCATTTTCCTGCTCGGTCCAGTACTGGCACTCTTTCCCAAGGCTGCCTTGGGTGCGCTGGTGATTTATGCAGCCTGTAAACTGCTGGATATCGCCGGCGCTAAACGACTAAAAAGCTTTCGCAATAGTGAGTTTAATCTCGCTGTCCTGACCATGGTGGGGGTGCTAACCACGGGGATTTTAAGCGGGGTTGCCATCGCCATCGGTCTCTCGGTTATCGATTTATTGGCCCGCATTACCCGGCCCGATGATGCCGTCTTGGGTACAGTCCCGGGGGTGATGGGTTTACACGCACTCCAGGATTGGCCGGAAGCGCAAACAATACCGGGGTTGGTTATCTATCGTTATGATGCCCCCTTATTTTTTGCTAATGCGGCCGACTTTAAACGTCGCGCCCTCAGTGCTATTGCCCGGGAGACAAAACCGGTAGAATGGTTTGTCTTGAATACGGAGGCCCTTGGGGAATTGGATAGTACAGCCGTGGAGATTCTTGAGGAATTAGCAGCAGAATTATCAAGACAGGGTATAGTTTTCGCTCTCGCTAGGGTTAAACACGATCTGTACTTAGAATTGCAACGTTCCCGCTTGTTAGATAAAATCAGCGAGGAGAGGATTTACTATACTTTGCCGGCGGCGATCGAAGCTTTTAAAAATCGTTAACTGATAGTTAGGGGTCGAGAAGGTCGTCGCCGACCTCCCCTCCCATAAAGAACCTACCCGTGCATAGTTTTCGGACTTTATTGAAATTAGGTGATAGAGTTGTCTAAGTTGGGCTTCCGTCGGTTGCATTTAGTCATTGTCGGCTTAATTTTAGATTATTGTTCATTTTAGTATTATTAACTGAAAGTCACTTCCCTAACCTATTTAGCATCAGTTTAACCCATTTTTCAAGAATCTAGGCTAGAATATGAAGACAAGACGTATTGCTCTGGGTTAATCTACTCTGTAGAAGCTAAGAAGGTAATCAAAATGGCTAAATATTCGCCTCTTATCAATGTATCTCCTGAAACTATGAGTGGTGTTCCTGTTTTTTCAGGTACTAGAGTTCCGATACAAACACTTTTTGATTATCTTAAAGCAGGAGAATCAATTGATGATTTTTTAGAGGGTTTTCCAACGGTAACAAGAGAACGAGTTATTAGCTTACTTGAAGAATTTGAAAAAGAGCTTATTGATAGGGTAGCGTGAAATGAGGCTTCTTTTAGATGAATGTATTGACCGAAGATTAATGAGGGAGTTTACAGGTTATAATATCAAAACTGTTCCGCAAATGGGATGGACTGGGATCAAGAATGGTCAACTGTTAGGTTTAGCTTCACAAGAATTTGATATTTTTATTACAGTGGATAAGAATTTGCCGTTTGAGCAAAATTTACCGCAGTTTAATCTAGCTATTATTATTTTACAATCACAATCAAATCGTTTGGCTGATTTAAAGCCTTTGGTTCCTAAAGTTTTAGAAGTTTTGGCAACAGTAACAAAAGGAACAGCAACAGTAGTAAGTTTATAACAACCTATTTAAAATGAATTTAAGCCATTTTTCGAGAATCTGGACTAAGATATTAAGGCAATGCTGCATTACACTGCGTTAATGCAGCTTACAAAATTGGCGTTCGCACTCGATGAGATGATAAAATATCAATTATTGAAGAACAAAGCTATCTCCTCCATTAAATCGATAATATTTGATACCAGTTGCGTCATCTGTGACAGTAATACTATTAGGATTACATTTGCTCATTCCCGATGGACCACTCCCACCACCAAAATTGAAAAAAGGAGCCATCGCTATACATTTTCCGGCTGACACAGGAATATAACAATAACTGCTATTAACTGAAGCACCAGATATACTTGGTTCAACTCTTTGTCTTTCATTAATAAACATAGGTCCTGTTTTACACTGATACTGACGACGAGATTGGCTAATTAAAATATCTTTACTCATATTGTTTGCTTGTATGGGAGCAGAATTAATTAATCCCACACCAATGAACATACAGAGGATTTTAATCGATATCATAGTGAGTAGTTACTGCAAAAACAACCATAATAAGCAGAATCCTAACTAATAAGTTTAAACATTTTCAAGACGGAAAAAAACGGATATTGTCGGAGGTTTTGTTAACTATGTTTACAAATATCGGAAAATAACGGATAATGACGGTATTATGTCCCCAAATCTTAACATTACTCCCATGGATACCCAAGAAGTCTTCTCACTTATTGATAATCTGGTTTTTGACCACACGGGAAAGCATCTCGATACATTGCAATTAGGGATTTTAAAGAACGTTTTTGATGGTCAGAAATATGCAAAAATAGCAGAAAAATATAATTGTTCTGAAGGTCATGCCAGAGATAAAGCCTATGAACTTTGGCGCATTCTTTCGGAAGTGTTAGGGGAAGAATTAAATAAATCAACTGTTCGATCAGCAATTGAAAGGTTAATTGTCAGCAATAGTATTAATAATTTGGGTAATAAATCTGTAAAAATTGATCAGGTTACTTTTTGTCATAACCCTTCTAATAATCGAGAAATGGAAAATTATAATATTTATAAAACTGAAAACAATGTTATTAAAGCAAAACTAGAAACTGTTCCCAAACTAATAGGATTAGGATTAACGATCGAACAAATTGCTCAAGCTCTTGATTTAGATATACAATTAATTTTAGATAGTCTCAAACCAGAGTAACTTTGATAACTTCATCAAGATATGGATGTCAAGCTGCTTTGATACACAATTGACAAGGATAGGGAAATGGAGAAATTTCAACTAATACCCCAAAACCCCCACCCCCACCCCCAACACCTAGAACTGCTATATAGCGTTTCCTGTTCGCAAGAGGTACATTATCGATGTTGAAAAGTTCAATCAGCAAAGGTTTAAATGTGCCACACAGGTGTGAGAAACGCTATAGTTAAAGAATTCCTTAAATTGTCTTGCTTAGTATCAAAAAAAATGAGCGAATTAAGTCCCGCCACTGCTAGAGAAATTGAACGTTGAAGTTAAAGTCATCGCCTGAGTTTTTCCTATCTGCATTTGGCAGAATTTAGGGAGCGTTAGACGGCGACAATCGGCTCTTTTAGGTTCTGTGTGATAAGTTTAACTCACTATATGATTGATCGATCTTTGTGTCCTTTGTGTCTTTGTGGTTCGTTCCACCCCCTCGCTGGGAAGAATGTATCTTAGAATACATTTTACCCACCAAACCTGAGAGAGCCGACAATCTAGGAATCGTCAATCAGCCAAAAAACTTTGGGGTTAGTTTATCTGGTGTTTACCGACAATTTGCTGTTGCTTACACAGACTTTTGGGAGTCATATAAGACAGTAATTCCGAGTAAACGTCATCGACCAGTCGGGAAAGAAACTGGTCAAACTAATCCTATTGAAAGCTGTTTGGCATTTTATCCATGACTACAATGCACAGCAAAGCAAAGGATTAAGCCTCCATCACTACTACCGAATCACCACCTTTTTCCCAACTTCTAACCCTGATTATCGGTCAGGGGTCGATGTTTCTCGATCAAATCGATCGCCTGGGTGACACTTTCCGGGAAAATTACCACTAAACCACCCTCAGAAACCGTGCTTAAAGCCTTCTCTAAAGCTTCCGTTTCATCGAGAATAACTTCCGGTCGCAAACTGGCATTTTCTTCGCTAATTCCCCGGAGAATTAAATCGGCCACTTCCCCCCGGCGGCGACCGCGAGTATCGTTATCTTCCTTAACAATAATCCGATCGAACATTTGGGCTGATAATTTCCCTAATAAAATTAAATCATCATCCCGTCGATCGCCAGGTCCGCCGACCACGCCGACTTTTTCCCCGGACCAATTGCCGACAAAACCGCCGACGGCTTCGTATCCGGCGGGATTATGAGCATAATCGATTAAAGCGTGATGGTGTCCCAAGTCAAACAGGTTCATCCTACCGGGGGTCTGGGCCACGGAAGGTTTAAAAGTCCGCACCCCTTGGCGAATTAACTCGATATCGATACCATGCACAAAAGTGGCCAAACAGGCGGCCAAGGCGTTAGCAATCATAAAAGGAGCCATTCCCTGCATAGTCACGGGAATATTGACCGCTTCCTCGATTCTCAGCGTCCATTCTCCCTCTAGAATCGACAGATAGCCATTCTCATAGATGGCGGCCATGCCACCGCGACGGATATGGTCGTGAATAATCGGGTTATCGGGACTCATGGAAAAATAAGCGACTCTTCCCTTGACTTTTTCGGCCATACTAGCGGTCAAGGGGTCATCGGCATTTAAAACCGCGTAACCCTCGGAGCTAACCACCTCGGCCACAACGCTTTTTACTTTTGCCATTTGTTCGATGGTGTCGATATCACCGATACCCAAATGGTCGGCGGCCACATTCAACACCACCCCCACATCGCACTGATTAAAAGCTAAACCCGATCGCAGGATACCACCCCGGGCCGTTTCTAATACGGCAATCTCCACCGTGGGATCCTTCAAAATCATACTGGCACTGTAGGGACCGGTGTTATCGCCCTTTTCTACCAGATAATCATCGATATACACGCCGTCCGTCGTGGTAAATCCGACTACTTTCCCCGTTTGTCGGCAAATATGAGAAATTAAGCGGCTAGTGGTGGTTTTGCCGTTAGTTCCCGTAATTGCCAGAATTGGCACGCGACTGGGAGTCCCGGGGGGGAATAACATATCGATAACTGGGGCGGCGATATTGCGGGGTAAACCGCGACTGGGGGCGACGTGCATCCGAAAACCGGGAGCGGCGTTGACTTCTACGATTACCCCGTCCACTTCTTTCAGGGGTTTGCGGATATCCTCTGTCACCACATCGATCCCGGCAATGTCTAAACCGATTAATTTTGCCACTCTTTGGGCGATCCAGACGTTTTCGGGGTGAATTTCGTCGGTACGATCCACAGCGATGCCGCCGGTGCTTAAATTAGCCGTGGCCCGCAGATAGGCGATCTCTCCGTGGGCTAAAATGCTGGTTAATTCATAGCCCTGTTTCTCTAGCACATTAAGGGCGGTTTTGTCAATAGTTATTTTAGTTAAAACGTTGGCATGACCGTCACCCCGGTTGGGATCTTGATTAGTAATTTCGATTAATTCTTCTACAGTTGAGCGCCCATCACCGACGACGTGAGCGGGAATCCGTTCGGCCACGGCGGCGACTTTACCATTTATGACTAAAATTCGGTGATCACTGCCTTTATAATACCTTTCTACGATCACGCTGCGGGTTTTCGAGGCGGCACTGGCTAGATCATAAGCTTCCTCTGCTTCCTGTTGAGTTTTAACATCGATGCTGATGCCCCGGCCGTGGTTGCCATCGAGGGGTTTAATCACGATGGGAAACCCTCCCACTTCCTCGATTGCCGCTGACAACTCATCCAAGTATTGAATCACCGTACCCCGGGGGACGGGAATGCCACCATCCTTGAGGATAGTTTTTGTGCCTTCCTTGTCACAGGCCAACTCAACGGCTAAAATCCCCGAAAAACTGCTTAAAGTGGCTTGAATGCGCTTTTGGTGAACGCCATAGCCCAATTGCACCATGGCACGAGCGCTCAGGAGTAACCAGGGGATATTTCTAGCTTGTGCTTCTTTGACGATGGTTTCTGTACTCGGACCGAGGGCGGCATTATTGCATAAATCGCGTAAATCGGCTAAATCTTGGGACAATTCTTGCTGAGGATAGGTTCCCGTATCGACAATCGATTGACACAAACGCACGGCAGCCCGACCCGCATAACGTCCCGCTTGCTCGTCAACGTACTCAAATACCACGTTATAGACTCCGGGGGTGGAGGTGGCTCTAGTGCGACCAAACCCGACGGGAGTTCCCGCCAATTCCTGCAATTCTAGGGCGATATGTTCGATGATGTGGCCCATATAAGTGCCAGTGCGGACTCGTTCAAAGAAACCGCCGCGATAACCGGGGGAGCAGTAATGTTCGACTAAACTGGGGAGAACATCGATTAATCCCTCGTAAAAGCCAGGGATTTCATTCGATGGCTTCTCTGCGAGATCTTCGAGATCTAGACGCATAACAATGAGCTTGTCGCGACGAATACTCCAGTAGTTGGGACCGCGCAGGGTTTGGGTTCTGAGAATTTTCATGATATAGCTGATGTTTGCTGTTGAGAAGCACAAAGAAGCCGTTGTTTATTGTCTGGTTTTCCGAGATCGGTAAACTGTTCACTATGAACAGTTTTTCAGGAGTTTTTTTACCCCAATTTAGCGATCACTTGCTGTTTTTTGAGATGATAGCCATCACCGTAGGAAAGAATATGTACCCGCAGATTATGCAGACTCAGGGGTTCGTTGGCGGTGACGTGATGGTGGTTGGTGTGGGACATTTCCCTGGCATCAATTACCGTTACTGTACCGCAGCCGATTACCGTCATCGTGCCATCCCGTTCAAACATAGCGCAGGTATCCTCATCGATGCCAATTCCTAAACGTTCGGGATAACCGGAGATAGCGCTCATTAACCGAGCCATGCGGTTGCGATTGTGGAAGTGTTGATCGACAATAACTTCAGGAATGAGACCTAATCCCATGGCCATATCCACTAGGGCCCGATTAGGTGCTTCCCCACTGCTGCCCCCAGCAATCATGTGATGACCCATAACGGCGGCCCCGGCGCTAGTTCCGGCCAGGGTTAGTTCTCCCTGTTGCACTCTTTGTCTGATTCTTTCCATCAGGGGAGTATCGGAGAGCAAACCGCATAAACGCAGCTGGTCGCCTCCGGTCATAAATACACCTGTACACTCTTCGATGTAGGCCTGGAATTGGGGGTCTTCTCCCTGCACGCGATCGCGAATATCGATAACTTTGACGTATTTTGCCCCCATTTCCTCAAAAATCTTCTGATAGCGATCGCCGATTAAAACCGGTTCTCTGGAAGCGGAGGGAACAATAGCGATCACTGCTTCGCTACCCCCAGCGCGATTCCAAAAGGTGTGCAGTATCTCTTTACCGTGGACTTTATCCTCGGCACCTCCAATGACTAAAATCGCCGTTTTGAGAGATACGGGGGTAGGATTTTGGTGGTGTTGGGTTTCTAGCTCGATGATCATGTCACTGAACGAATAGACATTTTTAGGGATGGAAGGTTTTTCGGGAAGATGTACAGGTATCTTGATGTTATTTTCCCTGAACGGTTGACGGAAAAAAATGCGGTTTAGGAATATTTTTCGGGACATCAAGCAATAGTAGAGGCGATTTTAGCAATTTTCTTCGATCCACTGGCAATGACGGACTGTTAGTTAACTTTAAGTCTAGGCTAGACTTCGATCACTCAAGCTAGAGCCAGCAAAACCCCTAGACAGTACAGCATAGTCTATCATGTTATCGAGATAGACTAGCGCAAAATTAGCAAGATTTTAACCGATCGAACCGTGACAAAATGATACATTAAACACTATCCCAGTCTAGACCTTAATTTTCCCCGTGCAGTTTGACATTATCACTCTCTTTCCCGATTTTTTTACTTCACCGCTGCAGTCGGGGTTGTTGGCAAAAGCTCTCGAACGCGACATCGCTAGGGTAAATTTGGTCAATCTCCGGGATTTTGCCCACGATAAACACCGTCGCGTCGATGATGAACCCTACGGTGGTGGTGTGGGAATGTTATTAAAACCAGAGCCAATTTTTGAGGCGATCGAGTCTTTAGAAATTTTACCACCCCGGGAGATCGTGCTGATGACTCCCCAGGGGGAACCTCTCAATCAAGCTTTACTGAAAACTTGGGCCGGTAGTTATCAGCAGTTAATTCTCATCTGCGGGCATTATGAAGGAGTAGATGAGCGGGTTTGTGAGCATTTGGTGACTAGAGAGGTATCTTTAGGGGATTTTGTCCTAACTTGTGGGGAAATTCCTGCTTTAGCGATTATTAACGGGGTGACGCGGTTGTTACCCGGTACAGTAGGTAAGGCGGAATCGTTGAAATTGGAGAGTTTTGAGGCAGGTTTATTGGATTATCCCCAATATACCCGGCCGCCGGTCTTTCGCGGTTGGCAAGTGCCGCCGGTTTTGCGCTCGGGTAATCATCAGGATATCGCTGATTGGCGCTATCAACAACAACTCGATCGCACTCAGGAACGTCGTCCAGATCTCTGGCAAAAATGGCTAGAGGAAGGGGATTAATCCCCAAAAATGCTCGCGTGGGAATGATGAATGATGAATTGGGAAGTGGGAAGTGGGGAGAGGGTACTTAAAAATCAAAATCACCGGTAAAGGAACGACGGATCGTATAGGAAACAGATTGATATTCTGTAAAATGGCAAGTAATCAGTGAGCTTTTCTTCTAATCGCAATAATGGCTCTCAGAGATTTCCTGCAAGGCCATTAATCTTTCTCTTGTTCGTGGATGCCCCGCTGTTAGTGCCTCTTCTCTTCAGGTTTCCAGGCTTTGATGGCAAGGTTTCCAATCCACTTGCGGCATTTTAGGTCTCTTTTTCGTTCCCAGTCTCTAGATTTAGTCTATCTGCTCTTGCCAAAAAATTCCAGTTCTCTAGCTGGTCGGGGTTTAATCTCCGCAACCATAGACAAAAGGTTATATAACTTCAACTAATCATTTACTTGAGTAATTGGTATTTTACAAATCGCTGAAAGCAAGTCACCATAGGAATTAAGCAAATGCAGTTCCGAATCAAATCCTGTGGGAGATAGAAATTATGGTTGCTTTAATCACCCCAAAACCCGCTAAAACCAGCCGTTTAACCACACAAATCCAAGAAATCGCCGAAAATACTTTTACCTTGCGCTGTTTGGATTGGGACCGCGATCGCTTTGATATCGAGTTTGGTTTAGAAAACGGTACGACTTATAACTCTTTTGTTATTCAAGGGGAAAAAACCGCCCTAATTGATACATCTCACCGCAAATTCGATCGCCTTTATCTGGATGAATTAACTAAACTAATCAACATCAATCATCTTGATTATTTAATTATCAGTCACACCGAACCCGACCACAGTGGTTTAGTCAAAGAAGTTTTGGAATTAGTCCCAGAAGTTACCGTGGTTGGGGCAAAGGTTGCCATGCAATTCCTCGAAAACATGATACACAAACCCTTTAAACAGTTAATCGTTAAAAGTGGTGATACTTTAGATTTAGGTAATGGTCATGTCTTAGAATTTGTTGCGGCCCCTAATCTTCATTGGCCTGATACTATCTTCACTTTTGATGCTAAAACTGCCACCCTTTTTACCTGTGATGCCTTCGGAATGCACTTTTGCGATGATCAAACCTACGATCAAGAAAAAGACCTGCTAGAAGCCGATTTTCAAACCTATTATGACTGTCTGATGCGACCGAATGCTCGTTCAGTTTTAGGGGCAATTAAAAGAATCGAGAAATTCGAGATTAATCTCATTGCCACTGGTCACGGTCCGCTATTAAAACACCATATTTCTGATTGGGTGGGACGCTATCAAGCGTGGAGTCAAGAACAAACTTCTGCCGATACTTTAGTGGCTATATTCTTTACCCAAGATTACGGACAAAGCGAACATTTAGCTACTATGATTAGTCAGGGTTTGAATAAAAATGATGTGGTGACAGAATTAGTCGATATGAATAATGCTGATCCCCACGAAGTCAGAGAATTGATCAATCAATCTAAGGGAGTTATCATCGGAATGCCTCCCCAATCTTCCCCGATTAACCAGACGATTTTAAGCACGATTATTGCTTCAATTAATGGCAAACAAGCGGTAGGATTATTTGAGTCAGGAGGTGGGGAAGATGAACCAATTTTTCCCTTAAGAAATAAATTACAGGAAATCGGGGCGATCGAAGCTTTTCCTCCTCTTTTAGTTAAAGATAATACCAATCAATCCCTCGATTTTATTGCCGATGAAGCAGGAACCGACCTCGGTAAATGGTTAAGCCGAGAAAAAACGATTAAACAAATTAAGTCGATTAACAACGACTTAGAAAAGGCTTTAGGCCGTATTAGTACCGGATTGTATCTAATTACTTCCCAAAAAGCCGATTTATCCAGTGCCATGATTGCCTCTTGGGTGACACAAGCAAGTTTAAATCCTTTAGGTGTGGCGATTGCAGTGGCCAAAGATCGGGCAATGGTATCCTTTTTACAGCCTAGCGATACCTTTGTTTTAAATGTTTTAGCTGAGGATAATTATCAGAAATTAATGAAACATTTCCTCAAGCGTTTCTCTCCCGGTGCTAATCGTTTTGAAGGAATTAAAACCTATACTGCCAATAATGGATCACCAATTTTAGCCGATGCCTTAGCTTACATAGAATGTGAAGTCACCAGTCGTTTAGATTGCGGTGATCATTGGGTAGTTTATTGTACTGTTAATAGCGGACGAGTTGCTCGTTTAGATGTCTTAACTGCTGTCCATCATCGCAAAGTTGGCAATCATTATTAACAGTTATCAGTTATCAGTTATCAGTTCACTGATTACTGTTGACTGCTCACTGATAACTGAAAAAAGCTCCCCAATTCATAATTGATAATTCATAATTCATAATTCCCTAACATCCAATTCTATCAATCTTAGGAGAAATAAAATGTACGAACCAATTAAAAACCCTTCCCCAATGATGGTACGAGTAGTGCAAGTCTTAGAAATGATTCAAGATTTAATCGTCATTTCTCTCTGTATCGGTTTATTTAGCTTCATGGTGTTAGAAGTCAGAGAAATGTTTATGTCGCTGCTGCCACCGATTCAATTTCGGATTATTACCGCCGATATTTTATTCCTCTTAATTCTAGTAGAATTGTTCCGATTGTTGATTATTTATTTGCAAGAAAAACGAGTTTCTATCGGTGTTGCCGTGGAAGTTTCTATCGTCTCGGTTTTGCGAGAATTAATTGTCAGAGGAGTCCTAGAAACTCATTGGACACAAGTATTAGCCGCCTGTGCTTTTCTAATAGTTCTCGGGACATTAATGGTGTTAAGAGTTTGGCTTCCTCCCACCTTTGAAGGTATCGATCCTGAACAAAAAGTTTCTGAACGTTATCGTCAACATTTAGTTAAAGAATTAACTGAAATAAACAGCAAAATTTAATCAGTTATCAGTTATCAGTTATCAGTACAACTAACAACCAAATTAACAACTATGACCAATACTACCTTAATTCCCAATCCTGCTATTAATAATCGCTCCCGCGATGTTCAAACCGCAGAAATTGCTGATCAAACGTGGGTTTTTCGCTCGCGTACTTGGGACAGATTAAAATTTGAAATAGAATATGCTCGTCAACGGGGAACCACCGCTAATTCCTATCTTATCTGTGGCGATAAAACCGCCTTAATCGATCCTCCTGGAGAATCCTTCACCGAAATTTATTTAGAAGAAATTCGTCAATATATCTCCTTACATCGTCTCGATTATCTGATTCTCAGTCACGTTAATCCCAATCGTATCGTCACTTTAAAGGCATTATTAGCCGAAACCCATCAAATCACCATCCTCTGTTCTAAATCTGCCGTCAATACCCTGAAAAATGCCTTTCCCGATGCCCAAATTTTGGGCATACGAACCGATGAAAGCCTTGATTTAGGGCAAGGTCATCAACTCAGTTTTATTAATGTCCCTACCCCCCGCTGGCCTGATGCTATCTGCACTTTTGACAAAAAAACTCAAATTTTATACAGCGATAAATTCTTTAGTGTGCATCTGTGCAGTGACGATATTTGGGATAAAAATTGGAAAGAATTAGACGCAGATCGTCGTTATTATTTTGATTGTCTCCATGCTGTGCAATCCAAAGCGGTAGAAACAGCCCTCGACAAAATTAAAGAATTTCCCGCCCAATATTATGCACCCGCCCACGGTCCGATAATTCGTTATAGTCTTAGTCGTCTTGCCCACGATTATCGCTATTGGTGTCAAGAACAAAAAACTCGACCCCTACAAGTGGCTTTATTATATGCTTCTGCCTACGGAAATACTGCCACCCTCGCCCGCTCGATCGAACGAGGATTATTAGAAAATGATCTGGCCGTAGAATCAATAAATTGTGAGTTTGCCACTCCTGCCGAAATTAGTCAAGCGATCGAAAATTGTGACGGATTTATTATCGGTTCTCCCACCTTAGCTGGTCACGCTCCTACCCAGATCCAAACCGCTTTAGGAATCGTTCTTTCCACGGCAGCAAAAACTAAATTAGCCGGGGTTTTTGGTTCCTACGGTTGGAGTGGAGAAGCTGTAGATTTAATTGAAACTAAACTCAAAGATGCCAATTATCGCCTCGGTTTTGAATCCTTGCGCGTGCGTTTTAGCCCCACAGAAAGCTGTTTACAAGCAGGTTATTTAGCCGGAGAAACCTTCGCCCAGACCTTGAAAAAAACCAAAAAATTGCGGGTTCCCCAACAGGGAATGACCGAAACACAAATCGATCGCACTGCCCAGGCCGTTGGTCGGATCGTCGGTTCCCTTTCTGTTCTCACCACTCGTCAGGGGGAGGATCATGCTGGTTTCTTGACCTCTTGGGTATCCCAAGCCAGTTTTAACCCCCCGGGGCTAATTATCGCCGTTGCTGACGAACAAGCCGCCGACCGCCTAATTAACTCAGGAACCGCCTTTATCTTGAATATTCTCAAGGAAGGGCGCAATTTACGCCGTCATTTTTCCAATCGCATCAAATCTGGCGGCGATGTCTTTACAGGATTAGAAACCCAAGTCGGGGAAAATGGCTGTCTGATTTTAAGCGAAAGTCTCGCCTATCTAGAGTGTACGGTCAAAGAGCGACAACTCTGCATCGATCGCTGGCTAGTCTATGCCACCGTCGAGCGGGGTCAAGTTTTGGATAGTAACGGTGTCACCGCCATCGGTCATCGTAAATCCGGTAGTCAGTACTAAAACTGGACTAGCGGCGCAAAATTCCTGACTTTCCCCCTATCATCAGCCTAGATTTCTGGGAAACATAGGTTATGTTATTATCTAAGGCTGTCCGACTGGGCCATTTTGTCTTTAGTTTCCCCATGAAAAAATTGCCGCTAGTCCTATCGGTGGGGAGTGTCGCTTTATTGTTGGTGGGATGTCCAGCTTCTGACCAAGCTAATCAATCCCCACCACCCAGCCAAGAAACCCCCACCCCCAGTCCCCCGGCTGCCCAACCACCCGCCTTTAGCAATCCTGGGCAACCGGCTACCGAACCAACTACGCCAAAAGTACCTGGATTGATTCCCGCCACCGATCCCGACCAAAAACGGGCAGAAATTAATCGCGGTCGCAGGGATCCCTTTGCCCCCTTAGACCTACAACCAAATATTACAATCACAGTGGCGGAAGAACCCCCGGGTGGGACTCCGGGGGCTACCACAGCCGGACCCGCAGCAATGGGCAATCCTCCCACCCCCGGACAACCGATAGTGAAAACGCCGCCACCACCACCGCAACCGACGGAAGCGGAAGAAGTGCAAGTATCGGGCATTCTCCGGTTGCCTACCACCCCTATGGCGATCGTGAAAGCCCCCGGAGAAGCCACGGAACGTCGAGTTATCCCCGGTTCTACCCTCTCTAATGGTTTAATTTTAGTTAAAGCGATCAACACCGATCCCGATAACCCCTATATTGTTCTACAACAAAGCGGTCGAACTATTACCCGTCGCTTAGGGGATGGTGTCCCTGAACCCGCCGCCGCACCGCAAGCCTCGATCAGCTATAATG
Source organism: Microcystis sp. M015S2 (assembly GCF_020245945.1). Taxonomy (NCBI): domain Bacteria; kingdom Bacillati; phylum Cyanobacteriota; class Cyanophyceae; order Chroococcales; family Microcystaceae; genus Microcystis; species Microcystis sp. M015S2. Next base: position 3,685 of record NZ_JADBTX010000099.1, on the reverse strand, counting down.
TTTCCGAATCAGGAGAATAAAACCCGTGCGATCGATTGCTATTCAACAAAAACAAACCATTATTTATCCCCAAATGCCCTTGGCTATCTATCGAGAGTTAGCCAGCCATTTACAACAGGTTCAAGGTGTGGAAACCCATCTCACTCCCCAGCAGTTCCAACAATTCGATTATCATCAAAGTCAGATCGGTAGTCTAGAAATTAACTATACCGAGACTTTTCAGGAAAGCGATCGCGCTCTGGTGACAGCAATTCTCGATTATTATGCCCAACGTCACGGCTCTTATCAACTTTCCTAAGCTTTCTCTCCTCACCTTTTCTGCTGATTACCGACTTTCTTCTTAAAAACTAAAGGTATTTTATAGGATTTATCTTAATGCTGGGGATGATGCCAGATATCGTCATACTTCATCTAAACTTAAGTAGGGTTTGCGGCAAAAAGTACGGGCGAAGCATTCGGATAGAAAATCTACGGTTTCACCGATAGGTTATTGCCCGAATGCTTCGCCCCTACAGGACGTAGGGTTCATTCATGAATCAACCCTACCTTTTATAAAAATTAAAATCTTTCTGATTTTAAGCCACCGACGACCAGAGGTAGTCACTGATAACTGCTCACTGATAACTGATAACTGATAACTGAAATGACCCTACCCAATTCCCTAGAAGAAACGATCCTGCAAGCGAAAGCCGCCACTCAACTGGCTCTAGAATCGGGAGCTAGACGCATACAAGTGGAATTAGTTATCCCAGAAATTGCTCTACAAGCACAAGCTTTAGCCCTTGATTTTACATCTATTTTTGACAGTTATGGTTCTGGTTTAAGGGTAATTTTTCCCGATACCGGGGCCGCCATGTTAGCTCGACGGGATTGGGGAGAAACAGTTTTTCAACTGGGAGATTTAGGTAGTCGTTTTATTCCCATCGAAAACAAAATTAAGCCCGAAGATGAAGCTTTTTTAGTTGTTTGTCCCTCCTCGGTCGAGATTAATTCCGTAGAAAAACTCTGTAACTTGGCCGAAGATCGCCCCGTGGTTCTTCTGATTCCCCAATTGGAAGATGTATCGGTAGTGGGTATCGGTTACGCAGCCCGACAATTGCGAGAAAGATTTTTAAGTATCCTAGAAAGTTGTTATTATTTTCGTCCCTTGGAATCAGCGATCGTGTATCGTTCCTATCCTTCCATGTGGCAAGTTTGGCTGGAAAAAGAAGACGGTTACGAGTTAATTTCCGAACAATCCACTAAACCCATGGGCGAAGCTTTAGAAAATCTGATTCTGAAAGCTTCTAGTAATACTCCTAATGATAGTTCTAATCCTGCTAACAAAGCCAAAAAGTCCGGTTTATTTGCCACTATGGGACGCTTTTTAAAAGCATTGCAACAGTGACATACTCCCCCCGTCAAGCTAGGCTGTGACGGGGGATTATTTCCCCATTGCTGTTAGAAATTCCTTGCTTCTACAGATTGACCTCGATTGCAACTTTTATCCTTCTATTTTAACCGATCATTTGGCAATGCTATAATAAAATTAATCGGTAGTTTCCCTAGAGGTAAACTTTTATGATCGTCAATAAGCGAGAACTCAAGCAAGCCTTAAATCGGGTGTACTTGAAAATTAAGCCTGAGGCTGAAACAATTCAGGTTTTTCAAGCTAATTTAACGCGCTTGTTGGAGCAATGTGACAGCAAAAAGTCCGAAGAGTTTAATAAAAATTTGCTGATAGATTTTTTAAAAAATACCTATTATACCGATCGCTATTTTATCAATACAAAAGAGCGCATTGATCTGGTGATTCATAATAATCAGGATGTTAAAAGTCCAGTGGGGGTCATTTTTGAGACTAAGAAACCTACTCGGACAATAAATGCAGAAATGCCAAGACTGGATCATCTCAATACTAAGGCTTTTCAGCAGTTAGTTTTATATTTTCTCCGCGAAAGGGTGACGGATAAAAATCTTGAGATTAAACACTTGATCGTGACAAATATTTATGAGTGGTTTATTTTCGATGCGAAGATTTTTGAGGAGTTATTTTTTGCTAATAAGGCTCTAGTTAACCAGTTCTGCGATTTTGAAGCCGGGAGACTGAGTAGTACGAAAACGGATTTTTTCTATCAACAAATTGCCGAACCAGCGATCACTAAAGTTATTGAGCAAATTAAGTTTACTCATTTTGATCTGCGAGATTTGGAAAATTTAGATTTGCTTGATATTTACAAGATTCTTTCGCCAGAACATTTACTTAAGTTACCTTTTGTTAATGATAGCAATACTTTAAATAAGCCTTTTTATAATGAGCTTTTGTATATTATCGGTTTGACGGAAATTAAGGAAAAAGGGAAGAAGTTAATCGGACAAATGAAAGAAGGCGATCGCTGTGATGGTTCGCTGATTGAAAATGCGATTAGTCGGTTGGATAGTTTAGATAAGACTTCAAAATTAACTGAAGAGTTTGGAACTACGGATGAGGAACGGCTTTTTAATGTGGCGTTGCGGTTATCAATTAATTGGATTAATCGGGTTTTGTTTCTCAAACTATTGGAAGCGCAGTTAATTAAATATCATCAAGGCGATCGAGATTTTGCTTTTCTCAATTTGGCGAAAGTTCCCAGTTATGATGATCTCGATAGTTTGTTTTTTGATGTGTTAGCTAGGGAGACAAATAAGCGCGAGGCTAAGGTTAAAACGACTTTTGCTCATGTACCTTATTTAAATAGTTCGTTATTTGAGCCAACGGAGACGGAACAGCAAACGATTTTTATTGGCAATTTGCGGGAGCGAACTTTACCCATTTTTGCAGGTACGGTGCTAAAAGATAATCAGGGTAATAAGCGAGTAGGTGAGTTAAATACGTTGGCTTATTTGTTTGAGTTTTTGGATGCTTATAAATTCGATCGAGATGAGTTAGAAAATCCTCAAGAAGATAGCGAAAAGTTAATTAATGCTTCGGTGTTGGGGTTAATTTTTGAAAAGATTAATGGTTATAAGGATGGTTCTTTTTATACGCCGAGTTTTATTACCATGTATATGTGTCGGGAAACGATACGAAGAGCGATCGTGCAGAAGTTTAATGAAGTAAAAGGCTGGAATTGTCAAACTTTAGATGATTTGTATGAACGAATTGAGGATAAAAGAGAGGCGAATACTATTATTAATAGCCTGAAGATTTGCGATCCGGCGGTGGGTTCAGGACATTTTTTAGTTTCAGCTTTGAATGAGATAATCGCGATTAAGAGTGAGTTACGGGTTTTATTAGATACTTCGGGTAAGTCGCTAAAAGATTATCGGGTAGAGGTGCGAAACGATAAGTTATTGGTTTACGATGATGAGGGGACTTTATTTGCTTATCATCCGAATAATAAAGAAAAGCAACGGGTACAGCAAGCCTTATTTCATGAGAAACAGACGATTATTGAAGGGTGTTTATTTGGGGTGGATATTAACCCTAATTCCGTGACGATTTGTCGCTTGCGTTTATGGATTGAGCTTTTAAAAAATGCTTATTATCGCGAGGATGGCAATTTAGAAACTTTGCCAAATATTGATATAGCGGGTTTCAGTTGAATGAGGTACAGCATGGATGACTAGGTAGGCTCTTTAAAAGGGGTATCGCAATAGCAACAATGGGTAAACCAGTGATGGATGTCTCGCAATGTAATCTGACTAAAGGCTTGAACGATCGCTT
>NZ_JADBTX010000098.1:0-11278 GCF_020245945.1 Microcystis sp. M015S2 | reverse complement strand
AGAGCTTGCTGAATAAATCTAAAAACCTTGTTGGGTAAGACTTTTAGACTTTTTGTCAATCAAAAAGTAGCAAATATGGGAGTGATCGGGGGGAAAATTCAGGGACTTTTTCCCTGAAAATTAGGTAATTGACCCCCTCAAAATCGGTAAAACCCTACACCCCACACCCCACACCCCACACCCTACCCCCACGAAAAACTTTTTGCCGCAAGCCCTAAGTAGGATTGCCACGCCCACCCTCTGGGAACCGCCTTCAATCGAATGATTGCCCGCCACAGTCAGCCATAAGGCAGCAAAAACTTTTCTTTTTGTTCTATTAAGCTTTGTTAACCGACTATTTACAATAAAGCCATTTCCCCCACCACTTCCAAGCGGGTATAACTGCCGATTTTAAGGAATTTTTCCGAGAGAGATTCGGCCACATTGGGAGTAATCCAGCCTAACTGTTTGAGAATTTGTAAAGCGGCGGCATATTTAGCCCGTTTGGAACCATCTAAAGCTTTTATTGCTAATCCTAAACCTTCACCGACGCGCCCGATACATTGAATACCTTCGGCCCCGGCTTTACTGACGATTTCCCCCTGACTAGCCCGCATTAATTCCGTATCAAAAGCCCCTTCTCCTGCTACCATGCGGGGATGATAGGTCATCGCCCGGACGATTCTTTCTAAGTCTAAACGGTTGCCAGAGGCTAACTGGGCGTAGAGATGGGCCATTTGCCCCAACTGCATTGAATAGGTGGGCGCACCGCAGTCATCGTGGGCGCTGATTAATTCATCCCCCGGCATTCCCAATAATTCGGCAATTTTGCTTAAAATTAGCTTCTGTATCTGACTAGAACGCCGCAGATAGGTATTTAACGGCCAGCCACGCTGTTGACACACCGCTAACATCCCGGCGTGTTTACCAGAACAATTGTACTGCAAGCGACTGGGTTTACCTTCCGGGAGAGGACATTGCAGGGCATTAGGATCGATATCGGCGCGCCAGAGAATATTAAAGACTTGACGGGCGTGTTCCACCGTGCCTTGGTGAGAACTACAGATAATGGCTAGATCCTTATCGTTGAGATCGTAGCGTTCGAGGGTGCCGGTACTGATGACAGCCAGTGCTTGAAAAGGTTTCAGGGCCGAACGAATAAAGGCGCTAGTTTCGGCGCTGCCGGCGGTGGATAATACCCGGCCGCGGTCATCGCAAATAGCGGCCTCGACATTATGAACCGATTCAATAATACCTTCCCGGAGGAGATGAATTTCTAAGCGGTGGGTTGGTGAACGTTTTACCCTATTCATTCAGATTGGTGATTGGTTGCGGTTAGTGAGTGAAAAATAGCCAGAAAAGACCACTGATAGCGACAATTGCCCCTAAAATCAGGGCGGTTTTTTGTAAACGCTGGAGAATGGGCTGGATTTGATAGGAGACGATTAAACGATCACGGGTTAAAATGGCGGCGGTTTTTGTCCAGATTTGGCCATCGTACCAACCCGACTCTTCATAAAATACTTTCTCCGATTGCAAGCGATCATAGACGTATATCCAGCCCAGATACAAGCGCAATAACACCAATCCTACCAAAATTGTCGAGCCAAAAATCCCCGCACAGAAGAAGGGAAAAGGGGCCTTTTTCAGGGGAAAACTAGCGGCGGCAATCGGTCCGACAATTAACCATGTCCACAACCATAACCAGAGAATTTTTTTTGTATAAGGAGCTACATCTAGCGTCGCCCAACGAAAAAACCAAGATTCTTTTAATTGTTCGTACTCGTTAACCGGTTGCTGTTCTTCCGGGACGGGACAGAAATCAAGGGAGGATTTCATGGATTCTACTCCTCTAAATGGTCGCTAGGTAGAGGAATCCGTTGAGCATGACCCCAAAAAGCTTCTAAATTATAAAATTCTCGCTCTTTTGGTAAAAAGATATGGACAATGATAGCGCCATAATCCATCAGGATCCAGCTACCTTCGCTTTTTCCTTCCACTTGTCGGGGGGATTGTTGCCATTCTAGTTCCATAGCGGCTTCGATCGCATCCTCGATCGCTCGCACTTGAGTGGTAGAATAGCCGGTAATAATCAGAAAATAATCGGTTAAATAACAGATATCGGCGACTTTCAGGATGGCGATGTCCCCCGCTTTCTTGTCCTCGGCAGCGGTGACAATTGTCTCTAGAAATTTTTCGGTCTTGAGATTTTCGGCGACGGGGGTAATAATTCCAGTGGGATTGGTCATTCAGGTTGTGGTTATCCTTTGGCTGAGGTGGTTGTAAGCGAGTCTTGAGATTATGTTAATCAATGGTTTTAGTTTCCGTTAGTTGTTCTTTAACAATTTGTAACGCCCAGTTGCGGGTTAGCACGGTGCGGGGATGAATGGGACAATGGCTACTTAAAAGATATTTTAGGGAATAATCGCAGGTTTGTTGAACGCTTTTATGGAGATTTTGATAGCTGAGTTGTCGTAGGGCGTTTAATTCGGGTGTATCGCCGCGATTGGGTTCCAAGGCATCGGCAATAAAGACTATACAGCTAAGATCGCTCATATTGGGTTTACCGAGGGTATGATTGCGAATTGCTTCGAGAATTTCCTCGTCGGTGATGTTAAATTCTTTTTGGGCGACAACTGCACTGACATCGGCGTGGAGTAAGTGGGGATGGGATAAACAGATATTATCCACGTCTATTCCCGCCGATTCCGCCATTTTTAGCAGTTTTTTGGGCTTGAAAAATTTGGCCAGATCGTGTAGTAACCCGGCTTGCCCAGCTTGGACGGTATCGAGATCGTGATGACGAGCTAAATCAATACACATGGTCTCCACACCGAGAATATGTCGCAGACGGTGTTCGTTGACGTTTTCTTTTAACCAGTCGATAACTTGCTGTCGCATCTTTTTTTTGCCCTTGTGGAACCCCAGAACGATTGTAACAATTACTATACAATTTTGCCTATCGCTTCAAGGTTCGATCTTTACCAATCATCCTCGCGAGTAGCTTCTAAAACTTCTTCTTGCTGCCAATCATCCTGAAAAGGTTGTACCACTTTACCGATCGCATCGGCCACAAAAGACTTAATAAATTCCTCCTTGCGACTGAGTTGAAATTGTCTTTGTACCACCTCTGTCATACCACCATCACCCCAGTCTTGATCGTGACGGAAATATTCGATAAAACTTTTGCCAGCAATGCGGGTTAAATAGGCGGCACTGACTCCTTGAATTGCCTTACCGACTATATAGGTAGTAAAATTTAATTGTAGGATTCTGGCTAATAATTCTACTGCTCCTTTCACCACTCCCAAACTAACTAGAGTTTTGCCCAAAGATAGAGCCAATTCCTTGCCTCGATCGCTGTTAATTTCACAGCCATAAACTTGACCAATTTCTCTGACCATTTGAGCATTAACCGCCGCCGTTGCTAACAGATCGAACACTGGTAAGGGAGTCACCGCAATCACTCCCGCACCGATCCACTGATAGCGATCGATAATTTTATCAGCTTGGCGACGACGTTGACGATCGATAATTTTCCTAGCTTCTTCCCCTAATCTTTGGGATTGTAAGAGGATATTATCTGCCACTAAATCCTCCCCTTCGGCCCGTAAAACTGAAGCTAAACGTTTAATTAAAGCTAAAATATCCGGTTCCGGTGTGATGATTTGTCCACCGGTTAACTGTACTGGTTGGGGATTAGCGGTAACGGCAATAATATCGGCGGAAAGGATCACTCCTTTTAGCCGTTCTCGTAATTGTTTTAAAATAATGTCTCGATCTTCATCGCTATAGAGATCGATTTTATTAAAGACTAAGAGAGAACGTTTACCGATATCAATTAAACGCAATAAAGGGCCGTATTCCGATTGTCGAATATCGTTATCAATGACAAATAAAAGTAAATCTGCTTCCGTGGCTAATTGTCGCGCTAACTGTTCCCTTTGACCTCCGGCCGCGCCAATTTCGAGAATGCCGGGGGTATCGGTAATTTGAATTTCCCGATTCACACCTTTCATTTTTAAACTATAGGTTTCCCCTTTTTCCGTGGTTCCCATGGTTGCCTCCACATTGCCCACCATTTGACCGATGAGGGCGTTAATTAGGGAGGTTTTTCCCGCCGATCCTGTGCCGAAAACAATGATTTTAACTTCTTTTCTGGCTAAACTTCGCTCAATTTCTTGGGAACGATTAATAAAAACCTGTTGAGTTACTTTATCTTGAATTTGCTCCACTTGTTGCCGGATAGCTTTTAAGGTTTCCCCGGCGGCCTCGGTTTTTTCTACCGGTAATTTTAGGGGTGGACGGGAGGAAGAACGTAACCCGCGGCGACTTTTTTGGCGCTGGGGCAGCAGATAAAAATAGTACAAAAGAACGTATATTAGCAAACCCAGCAGTCCGATAATGAGTAAAAGCAGAATATTGGCTAAGATAGGAGCGGTAAAGGCGATCTGGATGTAAAGACGATAGATAGAGTTGACTAACCACAACATTAATCCGAAAATAAAGCTCAGACCAATGATTAAAGTGGCAAGACGGGGTAATTTCATCAGCTTTAACGGTAGGGGGTTCCTTGATCTTGATCTTAGTTCTTTGCCGGCCGATTGTCGGCAACTAGAATAGACTATTATCTATAGTCATAATTTCTTTTATTCATCAGCCAATTTTTGTAAATCTACTAAGTTGGGATTTTTAAAGGGAAACTCTCTGCCCAAATTGGGCGTTACTTGCGATTTTATCGCTCAATCCAGGCTTTTGGGGGGTTCTACCCCCCAAACCCCCCGCGCATTAGTTTTTCGGTGGAATGCTTACACGCAGCTGCTGATACATTTGTCGTCATCTAAGAGTCACTGATAATTGCTGATTGTCGGTATTCCTGCAAATGTGAGATGCAGCCGTATTCAGGGGTCAGGGGATAGCTTTTTATTTATTCTCCCTTCTCCCCACTTCCCCACTCCCTTCTCCCTTCGGACCAGAAAAGGGGTAAGATAATAAGTTTAGTGATAAGATGACCGAATTGTAAGCGGGGACTTGATATGGCAGAAACCCTATTATTTAATGCTTTGCGACAGGCGATCGATGAGGAAATGGGCCGCGACCAGACAGTATTTGTTTTGGGTGAAGATGTGGGTCATTACGGTGGTTCCTACAAAGTTACCAAAGATCTCTACAAAAAATATGGCGATTTAAGGGTTTTAGATACTCCCATCGCTGAAAATAGTTTTACGGGCATGGCAGTGGGGGCAGCCATGACGGGATTGCGTCCGATTATTGAAGGCATGAATATGGGTTTTCTTCTGCTTGCCTTTAACCAAATTGCCAACAATGCTGGGATGTTACGTTATACTTCCGGCGGTAATTTTAAAATCCCCATGGTTATCCGTGGTCCGGGGGGTGTGGGCAGACAATTAGGGGCGGAACATTCCCAGCGTTTAGAGGCCTATTTTCACGCAGTACCTGGCTTAAAAATTGTCGCTTGTTCCACTCCCTACAATGCCAAAGGTTTATTAAAATCGGCGATTAGAGATAATAACCCCGTGCTTTTCTTTGAACACGTTCTTCTCTATAATCTCAAGGAAAATTTACCTGATACCGAGTATCTTTTACCCCTCGATAAAGCCGAAATCGTTCGCAAGGGAGAAGATATAACTATTCTCACCTATTCGCGGATGCGTCATCACTGTTTACAGGCATTAAAACAGTTAGAAAAAGATGGCTATGATCCAGAAATTATCGATTTAATTTCCCTGAAACCCTTTGATATGGAGACGATTGCCGCTTCGATTCGCAAGACTCACAGGGTGATTATCGTGGAAGAATGTATGAAAACGGCGGGAATTGCTTCCGAGTTAATTGCTTTAATTAACGAGCAGTTATTCGATGAATTAGATGCCCCCGTGTTAAGATTATCTTCCCAAGATATCCCCACGCCTTATAACGGTAATCTAGAAAGATTGACGATTATTCAACCTAATCAAATTGTCGAAGCTGTCCAGAAAATGGTCAGCGATCGCATTTAACAAATTCTCCTTTTGATACCGAAGTTATGCAGAGACAAAATTGGTTATTGTTACTGATCATCGGCCTAGTTGTTGCCTCGATCTTCGTCCTGATTAAGTTACCCCTACAATTAGGTTTAGACCTGCGCGGTGGTAGTCAATTAACGATCCAAGTTAAACCCACTGAAACCGTTAAAACCATTCAACCTAATGATTTAAAAGCGGTACAAAATGTGATTGAAAATCGTGTTAATGCCCTCGGTGTTTCTGAATCATTAGTGCAGACTGTAGATAGTAAAAATCAGGTAATCGTGCAACTACCCGGGGTCACAAATCCCAAAGAAGCTGAGAGAAACTTAAATGTTCAGGCCCAATTAGAATTTCGTCAGCAAAAACAAGGTACAGAAGGAGAATTTCGGGCTGAATATTCAATTTTTCAACAAAAAAAAGCGGAATTAGCCGACCTCAAAGCCGAGAATAAACCCGAAAATGCCGCTAAAATTGCCGAACTAGAACAATCTCTGCAAAAATCTAAACAGGCAATTTTAAATTTATTTGAGTCGGTGGACTTAACCGGAAAAAGTCTGCAAAATGCCACCATTAGTTCCACCCAAGGCACTAACTGGGAAGTGGCCATTACTTTCGACTCGGAAGGGGGCAATAAATTTGCCGAACTGACTAAAGTGATTGCGGGTACTGGTCGCAGTATTGGGATTTTCCTCGATAATGAATTAATTAGCGCCCCTGTGGTTGATGTGCAGTTTGCCCAAACGGGAATTACAGGAGGCCGGGCCGTGATTACTGGTAATTTTACCGCCGAAACCGCCAACGATTTAGCGATTCAATTGCGCGGTGGTTCCCTACCTTTCCCCGTTAAAGTGGAAGAAATTCGCACTGTCGGGGCAACTTTAGGCCAGGATAGCATCCGTCGCAGTATCTACGCTGGTTTAGTGGGTTTACTGTTAGTTTTAATCTTCATGGCGGTTTATTACCGTTTACCCGGTATTATTGCCGATATTTCCCTGATTATCTATACTATTCTCTCTCTGGGGGCTTTTGCCTTAGTGGGAGTCACGATGACCTTACCCGGGATTGCCGGATTTATCCTCAGTATCGGCATGGCTGTTGATGCAAATGTACTGATTTTTGAGCGTACCCGGGAGGAATTAAGGGCGGGAAAATCCCTATTTCGGGCAGTAGAGTCGGGATTTTATCGGGCTTTTTCCAGTATTCTTGATAGTAATGTCACTACTTTAATCGCCTGTGCTGCCTTATTTTGGTTGGGTTCAGGATTAGTCAAAGGTTTTGCTTTAACTTTAGCCATTGGGGTAGCTGTGAGTATGTTTACCGCTTTAACCTGTAGTCGCACTCTCCTGTTAATCACCGTGTTAAACGTCCCCAGCGTCCGTCAAAAACCGCAACTTTTCTGCCCTAATTTACCGACAAATCAGTAGGGTGGGTTAGGCGACGACAAGTTATGTTGTTAACCAATAATTTCATATTCGCCGTAACCCACCGATTGCCACTCCCTACTCCCCAAATTCCTTTTTCCTTTTTACTTTTTACTTAAAAGATATGGCATTTAGTGTTACAAAACAGCGTAATTTTTGGTGGACAGTCTCGGCCTTGCTGACGATTGGTAGTATTTTGGCCATGGTGATTTCTTGGTTCACTATTCAAGCGCCTTTGCGACCGAGTTTAGATTTTGTTGGTGGCACGAGAATTCAGATAGAATTAGCCTGTGCTAAAAAGAATAACTGTGAGAAACCCTTAACTACTGCCGAAGTGCAAGTGATTTTAGACGAGGAAGGATTGGGTAACAGTAGTGTGCAGGTGTTGGATAAATATACTTTATCGGTGCGGACGAAAACCCTCGTAGAAGAACAGAGAACAAAATTACTCGACACCTTAAACCAGAAAATCGGCGCCTTTGACCCCGAAACCAGTCAAATCGATACAGTTGGTCCCACCATCGGTCAAGAATTATTTAGGTCGGGATTTTTAGCTTTATTAGTGTCATTTTTTGGCATTGCTGTCTATCTAAGCTTTCGTTTTCAACGGGATTACGCTTTTTTTGCCATTGTCGCCCTGCTGCACGACGTTTTGATCACTTTAGGGGTCTTTGCGGTTTTAGGCTTAATTGCGGGGGTAGAAGTGGATAGTTTATTTTTAGTTTCCCTCTTGACAATTGTGGGCTTTTCTGTTAATGATACGGTGGTAATTTATGATCGCGTGCGGGAAAATTTTGTCAATACCCCCGAATTATCCGTGGATGAAATTGTCGATAATGCGGTGAGTCAAACCCTAACTCGTTCGATTAATACCACCCTGACCACTTTATTGCCTCTGGTGGCGATTTTTCTCTTTGGTGGCACCACCTTAAAATATTTTGCCCTAGCTTTAATTATCGGTTTCGTAGCGGGGGCCTATTCGAGTATTTTTATCGCTAGTACCCTACTCGCTTGGTGGCGCGGTCGTTCTCATCGACCCACACTCAATTACAGTTAGGATGCCATTGGTGAAGAATCAGTGGTTCTTGGATGGGTCATAATAGTAATTTCAACCTGTTGATTGAGACGACCAAAAATTGAGATCAAACGGTCAATAGTAAAGCGTCCCAAATTAGCACGGCGAATCTGGACAAATTCACTGTGATTAATTCCAGTTCGCACTTGAGCATCGCGGGTTGATAAGTCTTCCTTCTTTTCCGCAAAGTTTCTTTGATTTGCTCAATCTTCCCCCGGAAACCGTCAATCATTATCAATTTTACTCCCTAGAAGTTAAACAACTCGCTTTTCGTTTAGATGGGGTCTTTCTTCCCAATAACCTGAATGACCCGATTTACTTTGTTGAGGTACAATTTCAAAAAGATGAACGGTTTTACTCACGCTTTTTTAGTGAAATATTTCTCTATTTTCATCAGAGTGAGAGTAATAACAATTGGCAAGGGGTGATTATTTATCCTTATCGGGAAATTGAAAACAGTCCCAAATCTCGTTATCAAGAATTCTTTGCGTCAGGTCGGGTTAACTGTTATTATCTAAATCAGTTAGATGAGGGGGATTCTCTGGGGGTAAAAGTGTTACAATTAATTGTAGAATCGGAACCAAACGCCTTAAATCAAGGAAAAGAACTGATTCAACAAGTTAGACAACAATTCCAGGAGTCTTTAAAAAGACGGGACATTCTCGAATTAATTGAGACAATTCTCATTTATAAATTGCCGAAATTAAACCGTAAGGAGATAGAAGCTATGTTTAGTTTAAGTGATTTAAGAGAAACTAAGGTCTATCAAGAAGCTTTAGAGGAAGGAGAATTATCCGCTAAAAAAAGCCTAATTTTGCGTCAGCTAAATTTAAAACTAGGTTCTATTCCTTTAAAGGTAGAACAAAAAATTAAACAGTTAAATCCTAATCAACTGGATAATTTAGCTCTTGCTTTGTTGGACTTTTCGGATGTGGAAGATTTGCACCAATGGTTAAATTAAAGAAAAAAGCCTTAGATTGAACAATTTCAGCAACAATTCAGGGACATCACCGCAAAGGGAGGGGAATTAGGAAAATTTCCGACCATCTCCCCACCCCAAGCGCGATTAACGACGTTTAGCGAGGCGACGCACCACTAACCCCCCCCTAGTATCCCTAATCCAATAATACCAGAAGGTTCGGGAGTGGACACCGGCGGCTGACTTTGGCTGAATACCTGTACGCGATTGTTGCCAGAATCAGCCACATAGATATTACCACCGCCATCGACCGCGATACCGACGGGGACATTGAACTGACCGTTCCCCGTACCGCCGCTACCGAAAGCGGACTGGAAAACACCACTAGAGTTGAATACCTGTACGCGATTGTTGTTAGTATCAGTCACATAGATATTACCACCGCTATCGACCGCGATACCGACGGGGGAATCGAACTGACCGTCCCCCGAACCAGCGCTACCGAAAGTGGACTGGAAAACACCACTGGGGTTGAATACCTGTACCCGATTGTTGTCCGTATCAGCTACATAGATATTACCACCGCTATCGACAGCGATACCGCCGGAGCTAACGAACTGACCGCTCCCCGAACCTAAGCTACCGAAAGTGGACTGGAAGCCACCACTAGAGTTGAATACCTGTACGCGATTGTTGTTAAGATCAGTCACATAGATATTACCACCGCTACCGACGGCGATACCGTAGGGGCTAACGAACTCACCGTTCCCCGTACCGAAGCTACCGAAAGTGGACTGGAAGACACCACCAGAGTTGAATACCTGTACGCGACTGTTGCCACTATCAGTTACATAGATATTACCACCGCTACCGACGGCGATACCGTAGGGGCTAACGAACTGACCGTCCCCCGTACCGAAGCTACCGAAAGTGGACTGGAAGGCACCACTAGAGTTGAATACCTGTACGCGATTGTTGTTAAGATCAGCTACATAGATATTACCACCGCTACCGACGGCGATACCGTAGGGAAAAATGAACTGACCGTTCCCCGAACCAGCGCTACCGAAAGTGGACTGGAAGACTCCACCAGAGTTGAACACTTGTACGCGATTGTTGCCAGTATCAGTTACATAGATATTACCACCGCTACCGACGGCGATACCGTTGGGGAAACTGAACTGACCGTTCCCCGTACCACTGGTACCGAAAGCGAAGGAAAAACTGGCCGCAGTGGCACTGGTGGCGATACTAATACAACCGATCGCAGTGGCCGTGACTAGGGAAAAGGATTTCAGCAGAGCCTTTGATAAGCCTTGCTTCTCCCCCCCCCATGATTGATAAGTTTGGCTAATGTCATGAAACTTCATAAAAATCAACTCATTGTAAGCTACCCCTTCCTCTAGTAATTGTCAAGAAATTTCTGGGAAAATGTGACAAATTTGCTGATAATGTATTCTGCGCTACGATTCTACTGGGCAATAGTTACGGCGAATACAGTATGTCAACATCAGCGACCGAGGGTATCCTAGGAGAAACGGAAAGTAATCCCTGAAGATGTTTGATAATATTTGTAAATTTATTGCCGAAAACTTCTCCGATGATTTAGCCACTTGGTTATTAGGTTCTCCCCTCTCCTTAACCGTCCTCGACCCGACGGAATTACAATTAGACCCCATTCGTGCTGATTCTCTGATTTTGTTACAGTCAGAGCAATTAATTCTCCATACCGAATTTCAAACCGACCCCGACTCTAAGATTCCTTTCCGAATGCTTGATTATCGCATTCGCGTCTATCGTCGTCATCCCCAAAAACCAATGCGTCAAGTGGTAATTTATCTGCGACGCAGTGATT
>NZ_JADBTX010000097.1:0-12877 GCF_020245945.1 Microcystis sp. M015S2 | reverse complement strand
CGGGCTACATCAAATGTTCCAAAAAAATATAGAAGAGCTAATGCAAATTAGCCGCTATCGGTTGAAGGATTACATCAAAGGACAAAGAGCGATATCGCTTGCCCTATCTACCTTCTAGCTCGCTTGTCCCCCTCTCAGGTGGCGATGTGGTTAATTGATCATCAGATGAATATTAAAGTTAGTAATACTTTTGGTCAGTATTTTGTGCGTTTACCATTAAAGAAAGCGGCAAAGATTGTTCATGGAAATGCCTTGCGGATTGATTGGGAGGAAGTTATATCAAAAGAGAAGCTCAATTTTATTTTAGGAAATCCTCCTTTTGTTGGTGCGATGATTATGAACGATGAGCAAAGGAATGATATGGCTTATGTTTTTGACAGTGAGAAAGGAATAGGCGTTTTAGATTATGTGTGTGCATGGTATATTAAGGCTGCTCAAATAATTCAGGGCAATAGAATCAGGGTTTCTTTTGTTTTCACAAATTCTATATCTCAAGGTGAGCAAGTTGCATTACTTTGGAATATTCTTTTTCAAAAATATCAGTTAAAAATTCATTTTGTCCATCGTACTTTTAAATGGAGTAATGAAGCAAAAGGAAACGCCGCAGTTCATTGTGTAATTATTGGCTTTGGAAGTTTTAATATAACAAATAAAATCCTATTTGATTATGAAGATATTCAAGGTGAATCATTAGTCATTCAGTCTAATAATATTAATCCCTATTTGGTTGATGGAAGTGACATCATTATTTCTAACCGAAGTTTTCCTTTATCTAATGTTCCATTAATGCGTTTTGGTAGTATGCCAAGAGATGGTGGTAATTTTATTTTTACAGAACTGGAAAAAGAAGAATTTTTAAAATTAGAGCCGAAGGCAGAAAAATGGATTAGACCTTATACAGGAGCGCAAGAATTTATTAATGGTTATAGTCGCTACTGTCTATGGTTAATTGATATTTCTCCCAGGGAATTAAAGACATTACCAGAAGTCATAAAAAAAGTAGATAAGGTTAAAAATTTTAGATTAAAAAGTAAAGCTGCTTCTACTCGCAAATTTGCGGCGACACCTACTCTATTCTGTCAAATAGCACAACCCGAAACGAATTATTTACTTGTTCCCCGCGTCTCATCTGAAAGAAGAAAATATATTCCAATAGGTTTTATGAATAAAAATGTGATTGGTAATGATCAAGTTTTATTAATTCCTAATGCAAATTTATATTTATTTGGTATTCTTACTTCAGAAATGCACATGGCATGGGTTAAATATGTGTGTGGAAGATTAAAAAGTGATTATCGTTACTCAAAAGATATTGTTTATAATAACTACCCCTTTCCTGAAACTGCTACCGAAAAACAAAAACAAACCGTCGAAACTTGCGCTCAAGCTGTGCTAGATACTAGGGCAAAATATCCTGATAGTAGCCTTGCGGATTTATATGATCCTTTAACCATGCCTCCCGACTTGCTCAAAGCTCACCAAAAACTCGACAAAGCCGTTGATTTGTGTTATCGTCCCCAACCCTTTACCAATGAATTAAATCGTATTGAATACCTCTTTGAACTCTATGAAAAATTAACCGCTCCCCTACTCCCTACCAGCAAACAAAAAGCCACGAAAAGAAAAAATTATCAATAACCGAAAATGCTTGCTTGTCTGCCTTTTATTTAGTGAATAGTGAACAGTCAACAGTGGAAAAAACTGATATAGTGCTATTGGGAGTAATCAGGTACAGCGACTTTCTTACCCGTTCTCCCTTCCCCTATCAAACCCTAGAAATCATCGGGAATAATCCATTGGGTCGGTTGCGTCAGTTTTTTCAGTCTAGCGGCTTCGGCCATTTCTAACATCTTTTCCAAAGAAGTTTCGGCAATAAATTTAGCTGCTTCGGCGGCATGAGCTTGATTGGGGCATTTATCGCCTAAAATACAACCATTTAGGCAATCTACAGCACAATTTACCTGTTTTTCCCTAAAAAATCTCTTTTTCTGACTAGATTTGGCCTTTATATTTTAACCCAACTTTTTTTCAGTACCTAGGCAAAATTAATTACACATCTTGCTAATCCTTTTGGCGCTCTCAACCGTAGGTAAGTAATTATGCCAGTTAAGAAAGCGGCACTCTTAACCTTTCCCTAACCGATAAATTGCTATACATTTTAATTGTGTGAGGAGTGAGAAGAAAGCAAAGTCCTTGGGGTCGAAACACGGCAAGACTCCCAAGGGCTTTTCCATGTCTAGGGAACACTTGTCAGTCATGAACCAGCCTCAAGAGCGAGAACCTTTTGCCAGTTTAGTTTTATATCATCTCTTTAAATGGTCGTTCGTTAGCCCCACCCTACACGGCTATTTTCGCGGTCGCGTTTACGGAGTGGAAAATGTCCCCCAGCGTCATCCTCTGATTATCGTCTGCAATCACGCCAGTTACTTCGATCCACCCCTATTATCCTGTGCCGTGCGTCGTCCCGTAGCTTATATGGCTAAAGAAGAATTATTTACCATCCCGATTTTAAAACAGGCGATCGCTCTTTATGGGGCCTATCCCGTCAAACGCAGCAGTGGTGATCGCGGGGCAATTCGGGCGGCGATGGCAGCCTTAGCAGCGGGCTGGGCAGTGGGAGTGTTTCTGGAGGGAACCCGCACCGAGGACGGATTAATCCATCAACCAAAACTAGGCGCGGCGATGATTGCCGCTAAAGCGGGAGTTCCCCTGTTACCCGTCAGTTTGTGGGGGACAGAAAAGATTTTTCCAAAAGGTTCTTCTTTTCCCCATAGTATTCCCTTAACTATTCGCATCGGGGAAGTGCTGCCGCCACCGATTTCTAGCAAAAGAGAAGCTTTACAGGCAGTTACCGAGCGCTGTGCCGAAATTATTAACGGATTACACGCCCTCGGACGCTAAATTGACCTTTTAAACAGGATTTAGTCTTAGATTTCTTTCCCCGACACTTTCAAGTCGGGAATCTAGGCTAAAATTGGCATAACTCGACCATCGCCTCGACCATGTTCTTTTTTGTCCTCGGCTTCAATCTAGGCTTAACTTTATTTAATTGCTTTCTAGTCTGGAAATTGTGGCAATTGCGGCGGATTTTAGGGCGAGTGACCAAAATTTTAAACCGGGTGGAACGACGTTTACACCACATTTTTTACCCCGCCCCCGAATATATTGTTATCGCCGGGGCGAAAACCTATTATCTCCGACAAAACTATCAACGCCTCTGCGGACAGATACAGATACTGCAATCCCTATTCTTGACCTTCTCCCTGATTATCCGTTACTGGCAGCGTCAATCCCGTCAACGCCGTCGCCTCTGGTCGCTAAAATTGAGCAAAATCTCTAGCAATTAGGCAGCTAACAGCGATCGCTAACCAAAGTAATACACAAGTACGGGTTAAATACAAAGCCTGTTCGACGGTTTTAACGGTAATCGGGTTGAGGTTATCGCCTAATAAAGGTTTTTCCACAATCTGGCCCCGATATTGATTTTTCCCCCCCAATTGCACCCCCAAAATCGCCCCATAGACGCATTCACTCCAACCGGAATTAGGACTAGGATCCCGACGGGCATCGCGCCAACAAATGCTTAAAACCCGCCCTGGCCGGCCCGAAATTAGGGCGAGAGTTAATACCGTCAAACGACAAGGTAGCCATGTCAAAACATCCTCGCTTTTGGCACTAAACCAACCCATATGGGTGTAGGGTGGCCGACGATAGCCAATCATCGAATCGAGGGTACTAGCGGCTTTATAAGCGCAAGCGAGGGGCACTGGTCCCACCCCCAGAAAAGCACCGAGAAGGGCATAAAAAAGCGGCGCGGTAACTCCATCGACACCATTTTCACTGACGGTTTCTAATAGGGCGCGGAGGATTTCTTCCTGGCCGAGATTATCTGTGTCGCGACCAACGTATAAACTTAGTTGGCAACGAGCTAAGGTGATATTTTCAGCTTGTAAAGGTGCGATGACGGTTTCGGCAGCCCTGCGTAAACTTCTACCGGCTAAACAACTAGCCAAGAGAATCACTTGTACTAGGCAACTCAGCAGCAAATTGACCTGACCTAACCATTCGATTCCTAGCCAAGTTAAGACCCCGGCCAAGATAATTAAACCTAGTCCCAGAATTATGCCCGCTAAACGTTGGCGAATTTTTTCCCGCGTCCAATTAAGGATAACTTTTGTGGCAACGGCAATAATCGCCCCCATCACCTGCACTGGATGAATCCATCCCCAAGGATCGCCGACCAGATAATCTAAAACTGCCCCTAATACTAAAATGATCGCCGTTGCCGTTTCCTTCACAATTACTCCCTTTTCCCATCGACATCCCGAATTTTCTCAATATTGTCTTCCCAGTTAGCCCCATCAAAGAACTGGATCTGAAAATCCCCTAAGACATTGCCATCCAAACAGCGCAGGTTTATATCTATAGCGTCAGGATGGGAGCGGGGACGATAGAAAGGATGAATACCACAAACACGACAAAAATAATGTTGGGCCCTGTGGGTATTAAATGTATAGGTACTTAAGAAATCTTCACCGCTTAGGAGGGTAAATTGTGCTGAAGGAACAATCAGATGCAGAAAGCCTTTTTTCTGACAAATGGAACAATTACAGTCTAGAGCTTGATCATGCTCGATCGCCACTTGAAAACGGATCGCTCCACAGTGACAACCTCCCCCATAAATCTTTGCTTGAGTTGTTGCTGTCATAACTTCTAAACTACTAAACAATAAAGCTGGTTTCCTCTCCCCTAGCGGCGATCCAGCTACGCGCATCGTAGTATAAATCGGCTAAGGTAATCTTCCCCAGGGCCTCTTTTAATTTCTCGTGGAGGTGTTTCCAGATAGTAAATGTCACCCAATCTTCTGCCTGTTCGTCCCTGGGATGATAGCCTGATAATGGCTCGATCGTCTCTCCCACCGCCTCCAAAATTTGCCCCAACGAGATACGATTTGCCGGCCTGGCCAATTGATAACCCCCTTGCGCTCCCCGAAAGGAACGAACTAACCCCGCTCGTCGCATTTCTATCAGCAATTTCTCTAGATAAGCGGCCGGGATATCTTGACGCAGGGCGATCGATTTTACCGATACGGGAGTTCCCCTCGGTTGTAAACTAAGATCCAGCAAGGCTTTAACACTATAGTGACCCCTAGTTGTTAGCTTCATTATCCCTCATTTTTACCTCTTTATCTCTATCCTAGCCCCTGCTCTCATTGATGACAGAAAGGCTAACCTCCCTTCCCTCAGCATCTCGATCAACATTGATAAATTCTGTTAAGATTTTGATCGAGAGATAGAGTCTAATCAATTACAATCAATTTCCTCAAGCAAGTGATAATTTTTAGTTTATACCGTGTAAGATAAGTGTAGAGATCAATCGTAACCCGATTGTTTCTGGTCAGGGGGAGCAATTCTCCTCGACTAGCCTTGATGACCCTAACCTTTACTTATCTACTGCAAACTTAAATGAACACAACTACCAATCCAGAACCCCTGACCGGCCTCGAACTAATTGAGAAAGTTAAACAGCTAGGCAACCTCAGCAAAGAAGAAAAAGCCCGGGAATGCGGCTACTATACCATGACAAAAAATGGTATTGAACGCGTTAATATGATGAAATTTCTCAATGCTTTAATCGATGCCGAGGGGATTGACTTAGATAGCAGTGCCAATGGACACGGACGAGGTGGGCGCTCGGCCAGCTACCGGATCAGTGTCCAATCAAATAATAATCTCCTGATCGGTTCGGCCTACACCAAAAAAATGGGACTCAAACCGGGAGATGAATTTGAAATTACTTTGGGGAGAAAACATATTCATCTCAAGCAAGTTGGCGCCAGCGACGACGACGAATAGCCATAATTAAGGAGAGAGCCGTTTCACTCTCTCCTTGCAGATAGGGTCTGCTGAAAAATTCACTCCAGAAATCATGCTATTGAATGCCACTGATTTGTCGCCCAATTGATAAGTTTTACTTAGGCAAAACAAATTTAAACATGATTTTTATTAAAGAGAAGGACTATCTTAGTTCATTTGTTCGCAAAAAAGCCAGAAAGACAAAAAAAGCCCAAAAAAACTGCCGAAGCAGTTGGGAAAGATTGACAACCAAAAAGATAATAGCAAGGACAGTTCCTGAAGTTTCAGGTAGTTTTGTCATGACCAGATTGAAACTAAAATCTTCTCTTAGCTTGTCCGGACTTTCTGGGAGCATCTCAGATGTGCAGAAATAACGACAATCAACAATGATCAGTCATCCTTAAATTAGTACAAATGCCACAAAGCCGCGTCTAAGCATCCCACTCCAAAAGCTAATCTGCGGCGGTATTGAGGTAAAAATCGCCAATAACGGCCAATTTTAAGCAGAGAGTTTCTCTTGAAAAATCCCCACTGGGTAGATTGACAAAAATCAGATGCACCCGTAGGTAAAGACTGTAATTCACTCGATCCCGAAAGTTACCGAAACGACCGCGGTAATATCTTTGTCGATGGAGGAGGTGTCGTAAATTCCCGAATCGCTCACGTCAGTGGAATTGCGCGAGGTGATCTGAAAAACTCCCGTTTTCGCATCGCGCACCCTTCCCACCCGACTGCCAGTACTACTAGCGATCGCCTCAGCCCTCGCTCTCGCATCCTTGGTCGCCGCCGCCACCATTTCCACCCGCAGCTTATCCAATTGGGTGTAAAGATATTGGGGAGGTTCAGAGACGAGGCTAATTCCCTCCTCAATCAATTCCGTTACCTGCCTAGAAAGTTCCGTGTAACGGGCCACATCGCTCGCTCGGATCTCGAAGCGTTGGGTGAGACGATAGGCGAGAATTTGTCCGGTTTCCTGGCCGTTAGCTGTTACTTCGGGAATCGCCATCGTCTCGATCGCGTTAGTGGTGATTGCGTCCTCGGGAACTTGTTTTTCTTTGAGATAAGCTCGTATCCGCTCGGTTTGCCGGATCAGATCGCGGTAGGCGTCCCGGGCGCTGGGTTGTTGACTGGAAACCGATAAACGCCAGAGAAGATAATCGGATGTAATCGCCCTTTTGGCCGAACCGGTCACGACAAAAACATCGCTCGCCCGTTTCACCGCCAAGAACGAGCGCGCCGCTATCCACGAACTCAAGACGAGAGCGATCGATAGCACCGATAAACCCGCGAATACCTGTGGGAAACGTTGGAATATAGAACTGTCTTTCATCATCCCCCATCCTAGAAATCCGACGTTTCTATCCTATGCTAGTAGCGAGTGCCTTGAAATTATTATTTACAAAAATCAATGGAGGTCGAAATCTGACGGGAAGCTTTCCCTTCCCCAAAAACTCCCTAGCGCTGACGGCGACAACGCCCGATAAGTTCAGCTTGACCATGGAATGGGCTTTATCCCCCTCTGTTTAACCCGAACTGTGGTTAAATAAATACTTCGCCGAAAAAGGTTTCAGCGAAGTACCACAATAGTCAGTGACCAGTTATCAGTTATCAGTACCTTTAATATAACACCTTTGGCCCAAAAATCATACCTTTGTGCAGAAAAAAGGCCAAAAATAAATACTTCGCCGAAAAAGGTTCCAGCGAAGTACCACAATAGTCAGTGACCAGTTATCAGTTATCAGTGTTTTTAGTATAACACCCTTTTTCGATCACTGCAAACTTTTTTCAAATTTTAGGCCAAGAATTTTGGACCCAAACCGACTTTCGGCGCGTACACCGCCCGATCGCCCAATTCTTCTTCGATGCGTAATAAGCGATTATACTTAGCCACTCGTTCACTGCGACTGAGAGAACCAGTTTTAATCTGTCCGGCATTAGTAGCTACCGCCAGATCTGCGATCGTAGTGTCTTCCGTTTCTCCGGAACGATGACTGATAACAGAACGATAACCGTGACGGGTAGCCAGGGCGATCGTTTGTAGGGTTTCCGTCAAAGAACCGATCTGATTGAGTTTAATCAGGATCGAGTTAGCAATACCCAGATCGATCGCTTTTTGCAGACGGATGGGATTAGTCACCATCAAATCATCGCCCACCAACTGAATCCGCGCCCCCAGTTTATCGGTCAATAATTTCCAGTTATCCCAATCTTCCTCGTGTAAACCGTCTTCAATAGAAATAATCGGGTAGCGATCGACTAAACTAGCCAAAAAATCCACCATTTCGGCGGGAGAATGGGAAGAACCATCGTAGATGTATTGACCATCCCGATAGAATTCACTGGCGGCCACATCCATAGCTAAAGCCACCTGCGACCCCGGTTTATAACCAGCACGTTCGATCGATTCGATCAAAATATCCAAAGCTTCCTGATTTGAACCCAAATTCGGAGCATAACCGCCCTCATCGCCCACACCGGTCAGTAATTTGCGTTCGTGCAAGGCCTTACCCAAAGCGGCGAATACTTCCGCCCCCCAACGCAAACCCTCCTTAAAAGAATCGGCCCCGATGGGGAAGATCATAAACTCCTGAAAATCGACGTTATTATCAGCGTGAGAACCACCATTGATCACGTTCATCATCGGGACGGGTAGCACATTAGCCATCGGACCCCCCAGATAACGATAGAGAGGCAAGCCCAGATCCGCCGCCGCTGCTTTGGCCGTAGCCAGAGAGACGGCTAGGATAGCATTAGCCCCTAATTCTCGTTTATTGGCCGTGCCATCGCGATCGATCATAGCTAAATCGATACTAGCTTGGTCGAAAGCATTCATCCCTTCCAAAACCGGGACAATTTTTTCGTGGACATTGCGAACCGCTTTCAGGACACCCTTACCACCGTAACGCTGGGGATCGTCATCGCGCAATTCGTGGGCTTCAAAACTGCCCGTAGAAGCGCCACTGGGGACTTGGGCCAAACCCATTGCCCCCGATTCTAACAGCACTTCTGCTTCGATCGTGGGACGGCCGCGGGAATCTAGAATCTCCCTAGCTGCGATCGCTTCGATGGGAACTTCGATTTTATCTAACATAACTTATCGTCTCCAACTCAATTTACGCGGTAATTTCGGCTGATTACTAATTGCCTAAAGGGAAATCCACGTTGACAATCTGCTTTTGATCATCAAAAACGAGGATTAAAGTATCCGTCAGTTTTTCAAATTGAATCGTCACCAACACCAGATCCACACCGTCCGTATCCGAACCTTTTCTGACCTGAGTTCCCACGATCCGACGCACGGGGCCGGTACGCTTAAGTAAATTCTCCCAAGCGCCTTGTACTCTGGTGGGGAAAACCTCAGCTTTTAGGAAAGGGTGTAGATAACCTCTGGCCAGGCCGTAGTCTTTATTGGCCAAAGCCTTGACAAAAGCATCGCCAATCTCAGAAATACTACGAAATTCGGGAAAATCGGCGGCAATTACCTGACCGGACTGGTTAAAGGTAATTACCACATCTTCAGTGAGTTTCTCAAATTCAACGGTGACAATCACCAAATTGGCATTGATAGCATCGAGTAGCTTGCTTTTGACAATGCGCTTAAACGGTCCAGTATGGTCAGTTACTTGGCTTTCCCAGACCCTTTGCAGTTTTTCGGCAGTCCAGAGGGGTTTTAGTTGGGGTGACAAAGCTGCAATCACCTTGTCGTATTTTTTAGTTCCCAACCATTCTACTAACTGCCGAGCTTGCTTTTCTTCTCGGACGGGATCACCAATAGCGATCACGTTCGGTTCTAGGTTCGCCTGTACCGGTGAAACGCTGAACGCGGTCCAAGGCAGGGAAAAACCAATTAAACACAAAGAGAGAATCGATACCCGTTTAGCTAATGAAAGCCGCATCATTTCAGCTATTGCTCCGCAAATAAATAACGTTTTTCCACTTGACGATTGAATTGATGCCATTGTTCATTAGTTAAAGCATTCA
Organism: Microcystis sp. M015S2; assembly: GCF_020245945.1. Classification (NCBI taxonomy): domain Bacteria; kingdom Bacillati; phylum Cyanobacteriota; class Cyanophyceae; order Chroococcales; family Microcystaceae; genus Microcystis; species Microcystis sp. M015S2. Next base: position 3,041 of record NZ_JADBTX010000097.1, on the reverse strand, counting down.
ACATCGCTCGATCGGGTAATATCTCTCCCCTTGTTATACTGGTTTAACGATTAAAACTACCGCCGAACGCGCTTGCACCCGATAGGTTTCCGATTCAATAGCAGCTGCGGCATCTAAATCACAGGCTGCCTCGGACAATTGCCCAGCAGTATCGATGACACGATGCCATTTTTCCTCTGGGAATAGGGGGGGTAACTGGAAGTCGAGAGATTCCCAGTAAGCGTTCAGCATAATGTGTAAATACTCATTTGCCTTGGGATGACGCAGGGAAAAAGCTAAACTGCGGGAATCTTCCGACCAATCGGGTTTACTCAACTGTACGCCATGCCAACTGAGATGGGGTTCAAGACTGGTATAGGTGACTTCTAGCAATTTTTCCTGACGGAAAAGAGCTAATTTTTTATTAAAATCGATCAGTCTCCTTACGAAACACCAAAGATCGAACTCTTGCTCTACCGCACTCCAATCGAACCAACTTAACTGGTTATCCTGACAATAGGCGTTATTGTTGCCCTTTTGGGTGCGTCGCACTTCGTCCCCCATCAACAGCATAGGTGTTCCTTGGGAAATGAACAGGATCGTTAAGAGATTTTTTATTTGTTGCAGTCGCAGGGTTTTAATCGCCTCGTTATTGGTTTCCCCTTCTATCCCACAATTCCAGCTAAAATTATCGTTGCAACCGTCCCGATTCTCCTCGCCGTTAGCCTCGTTGTGTTTCTCGTCGTAGGACACTAGATCGTTAAGGGTAAAGCCATCGTGACAGGTAACAAAATTTATACTTCTATTGACATCAGTGTTAGGTCTGTGGTATATGTCGGGGCTTCCTAAAATCCGCGCCGCTAATTTCGTGACTATGCTGGTATCTCCCCGGACAAAAGCGCGTACATCATCGCGAAAAGGCCCATTCCACTCGGAAAACCAATCGGCAAATTCAACAAATTGACCGACACTATACAATCCTGCCGCGTCCCAAGCTTCGGCGATTAATTTTGTGCCAGCTAAGACCGGATCCGATTCGATCGCCCAGATCATGTTATAACCTTTTTGCAGGATCGGTTCCCCGTCCACATTGCGCGATAATACGGCCGCTAGGTCAAAGCGAAAACCATCCACGTGCATTTCTGACACCCAATAGCGCAAACAATCGAGAATCATTTTGCCAACAATCGGATGACTGCCCTTGAGGGTGTTACCACAGCCGGTATAGTTGCTATAGAGGCTTTTATCGACCGCATCAAGGATGTAGTAGGTGCGATTATCGATACCTTTCAAGGAAAGAGTCGGCCCGATTTCGTCCCCCTCGGCGGTATGATTGAAAACCACATCGAGAATCACTTCGATCCCCGCTTTGTGTAAAGCTTTCACCAGATCCCGAAATTCATTCAAAGGACCCAGGGGTGAGCGATCGCTACTGTAACCGGCATGGGGCGCAAAAAAGCCGATCGTGCTATAACCCCAATAGTTAGTTAACCCCGGCATGGCCGCAGCGGGATCAAAGTAATGAATCGGTAACAATTCCACGGCAGTAATGCCTAGGTTTTTCAAATAGGGTATTTTTTCGATTAATCCCGCAAAAGTACCTCTTTTTTCCTCGCTAACGCCGGAATTCGGGTTACGGGTAAAACCACCGACGTGCATTTCGTAGATAAAACTGGCAGAGTAGGGAGTGCGTAACGGTGCGTCATCTTCCCAATCGTAGCAGCCCGGATCGACCACCAGACCCCGCAAAGCTCGATGACAATTATCGCCTTTTTCGCTGGCAGCTTGTCGATCATAAATTTCCGCACCGACAATCGCTTTCGCATAGGGATCAAGAACTACTTTATCAGGATCGAAGCGATGACCCCGGGCTGCATTATCTGGACCATAGACTCGATAAGCATACACTTGACTGGCTCCAATCCCGTGAACGAAAATATGCCAATAGAAAAAAGTGCGATTTTCTTGGGGATTGAGACGAATAATTTGACTAGGTTGCGGGGAATTGGCATCATCAAATAATAATAATTCGATCGCAGTGGCATACTTAGAAAATAGTGAGAAGTTGACACCATCGGCCAAGACAGTCGCACCGACGGGATGGCTTTTACCGTGATCGGTTTCTAAGGTCATTGTCAAGAGATAAGAAGTGATTAGGAGTAGTATAAGATTATTCGGCGTTTTTGAATCAAGCTATGAATGCTAACTGTGTATCGCAGCCAAAAGTTAGTTGGGGTCTAGGTTTTAAAAATCTCACCTAAGAAGATTCAGAACTCAAATTAGCAACGTCAGATTTTAATGGAGATGGTGTGATTAATTTTCAAGACCTTGCCCTATTCAATAAATTTATCAATTTTCCGAACAATTAAGAAAAAAAATATAGGAGTTTTAAATGACCTTTCCCGAATATTCTAGGCTTGATTAAGCCAATTGATTAAGTCAGCTTGACTCTTAAAGTCTAGTAATGCTTCTCCTAAGTCTTCTAATTTTTCTACGGTTAGTTTTTGGATAGTTTCGGTAATATGCGGGGGAAGTTCACCAAAACGTCGGTTAAGTAAGCGTAGCACTAGATTGGCTTCTCCTTGTTGAAGTCCGATAGCTTCTTCTTGTTGAATAGCTTTTTCTCTATCTTGTTCGTATAAAGGGGCTAAACGCATAATAAATTTACTCTCTTCCTGGGTTCTTTTTGGTAAGGCTTGCAAGTTCCTACTCAAATTGTATAATAATTTTAAGGCAGCTGATTTGAAAGGATGATTAGAAGATAATGCCTCTAATTCATCAATCGCTCTGCTTCTGGTTCCTCCTCTACCTAATAATCTTAACCAAAGGGTTTCAGGGGTTTCGGGTAATTGATGCAGGACAATAAGGGATGTGGTTAATGCTGGGGCTAAAAAATAAATTCCTTCTCCCCAATCTGGATTATTGAGAGCGGAAAAAGCAGTTATAATTCTTTGACTGGCCGTAGGAGTTAGTATCCATAGTCTAGGGATATTTTCTGCTAATAAGGGTTGTTGATTGCGGTGAGCTTCTCTTTGTAATTGTTCCCGCACAGTCAACAGTTT
>NZ_JADBTX010000096.1:0-56274 GCF_020245945.1 Microcystis sp. M015S2 | reverse complement strand
CAGTCGGTGTGTTTTTCTCGTCTCGCTTAAATTTTAGGGTTAATCCGCCTTTGGTGCCGGTCTTAATCCCCGTCCCTAATAATTTTACTTCACCTTCCCCGGTAATCTCTACGCAAAGCTCTACTTCATCGAGTTTAAAACTGGTTTGTTGGTTGACCTGTTTCTGTGCTTGATTGAAGACTTTGCCGATAAGCTGGAGAAAATGGGATAGTTCTGTCTCTAGCTTCTCTATGCTCACTTTTACGCCGCGAGTCGCCGCTTCGGTGATAGTTTTCCTTGTGTCCCAGGGATTGCGATAGGTGTCGTTTCCTTTGGCATCTTTATCGGGGGTGACGGGGGTATCTTCTGCGGTGATAATCCAAATAGTTTCTTCTGGCATAGCGCTCTCGTTTTTCGGCAATGGTTCTCCTTTATTATTCTAGTTACCCATTGCTAACTCACCTATAGAGATAGGGGTTAATAGTCCCAAAAAAGGGGGTTTAAATACCCCCAAAGCTCATAAGTTTTATGTTTTAGAGTATTGGTTTTAAACCGTTTCTACCAAGGGACGGGTTAACTTATCCAACTGTTGGGTTAACAGACTCAGGAATAAACCCACATCGGTGACGATACCGACGGATTCTACGGAACCTCGATCGCTTAATTTTGTCACCACGGCCGGGTTAATATCAACACAGACCATTTTCACCCCCGCCGGTGTCATATTGCCCACACCGATGGAATGGAGCATACTAGAGAGCATGAGAATCATGTCTGCACCTTGAATTAAGCGGGAATATTCTTCCTGTGCTTTAATTAAATCCATCTCCGTATCCGGAAGCGGACCATCATCGCGAATTGAACCGGCCAAACTGAAGGGGACATTATTCTTGACGCATTCATACATTACGCCTTTTGTCAATACCCCGGCCGATACAGCTTTGGCGATGCTGCCGTGGCGACGGATGAGGTTGATAATCTTGAGGTGGTGACGATGGCCACCGCGCACGGGGATGCCTTTCTGCATATCTACCCCTAAAGAAGTACCCATGATCGCCTGTTCCATGTCGTGAACTGCGATCGCATTTCCCCCCAGTAAAGCGTGAACGTAACCATCGCGGATTAAACGGGAGAGATGTTGCGCTCCTCCAGTGTGAATGACCACCGGACCTGCCGTTACTACCACTTTACCGCCCTGGTCGCGAATTTGGCGCATTTCCCAGGCAATCTGCTCCACGGTTAACTCGACTCGGCGCTCGCTGGAAACTCCCGCACCCATAAAGGTAAATTCCTGGGTGCTGTTCCGTTGTTCCCTGGATTCCGCCTGTCGGATAGTACGGATGCCCTCAACTCCCACCATAACGCGATCGCCAGCTTTTAAATCCCGTAGCAGAGTACATTTCGCCGTTTTGCCTTCCGGACCTTCAGTGACGACGATGGCTGCATCCATGCGTTGATTTTCCACCCGCACCCATTCACAGTTAACCCGCACTTCCGTGGGATAGATGGTGCTGACATAAAAATCATCGGGAGCGACCCCATCTTGAGCGACAATGGCGGTATTGACATCACAGATTTCTTGGGGACGAGCGGCCGCACCGAGGTCGATCAATTGTACCATGATCTCCTCCATTACCTCGTGAGAGGGTGCAGAAACGCGCACTTCTGCTGAAGAGGTACTTTGGCGCTCAATCCCTAAGGTGAAGTTTAAAACCTTGAAGCTGCCCCCATTTCCCACCACAACATCGAGAGCTTTATTCATAATTCCCGCGTCGAGCAGATGACCTTCTAGCTGGAGAATGCGACTTTCAATGGTGACATTAGCGTGATGGTCTGGAATTAAGGGTTCGGTGGTACGCAGGGTTAAACATTTAGCGGCTCCTCCTGCTTTTAAGAACTCCGTCAGGGGAGTTTGTACCACTTCAAAACCTTTTGCAGCTAAGTTATGTTGTAAATCGTCACTAATTTTATTCATGACGATTACTTGACCGATATTTACTGCATTACAAGCAAAGTTAACCGCATCGGCTTCTTCAACGATAATGCGTTTTTCTTCGGGGATTTTTAACTCAATTAACCGATTAGAATAGGCATCAAAAGCATCGGGATAGTAGAGTAGATAACCACCACTAAGGGGACAAAAACAGGTATCAAGGTGATAAAAACGTTCATCGATTAAACGTAGGGATAAAACCTCGATATCGAGCCATTTAGCGATTAAAGGGTGGGAATCTAACTCGGTTCTGAAGCCATATCCTGCCCATAACCAACGTCCTTCCCGATCTAATAATGCGTCTCCTGCACCTTCAAAGGGTAAATCTTTGGGCAGTTCGTGAACTGTAAAACCGTTATCTTCAAACCACTGTTTAAAATAGGGTTCTTCTCCCTGTCTTTCTTTGTGTAAAAAGCGACTGAGAACGACTATTTTTTCCAGAACTAAACCTGCATTAGCGGTAAAAACCATGTCGGGCCAGCCTTTTTCTGGTGGGACTAAATCCACAAGCGCCCGATCTTTGAGAACATGATAAAGCTGCTGCCATTGTTGCCTAGCTTTTTCTTGGGAAGATTTGTGAATGTTGCCCTCCATCCACGGATTAATCACATAATCCACATCGTAATGATCGGGAGAACACATCAAAAAGCGAATAGTTTCAGTCATATTTTTTGACAATGAATATTCAGTATAAGTAGTCTGGAGATAAGTTTAGACCAATCTTCCATTATACTCTACTTTGCCCCAAAATATGACTAGGCCTAAGATTAGGACAATTTCCACTCTACAAGCTAAAAACAGCCTGATTCTAGCCGATAACTGACGGCTACAAGCTTAAATCATTGTAAATCCTGATATTTAAATAACCCCATAAATTTCGATTTGCGTCCATGTTCCTTAATTAAACTTTCTCGATAAGTTTGCCATTCTTTCCGTCTTCCCGATATATAATCAGCCATTTAATTGCTTCTTCGTAGGGATCAGCCCTTTTTTCGTCGAGTATCTTTTCCGCAGCAGGACGTGCATGATCGATCACCCAGTTAGGATCGACGGTAGCAGCCGCATCCATTATCCGTCAAATTAGGTGAGACTGCACATAGGAATTATCAGAAATAACTTTAATTGCATCTCTAACTAAATTTTTGTGGAGAAATATATCGATTTTAGCCTCTGTGGAACGCCCACCCCCAAACCGGTTGGGTTGACCCAAGGAAACCCAACAAAAAGTCATGAGAGCAGGGGAATAGCGATCGCCAGTCGGGAGAAGAATAATGTCTGGGGGAAGTTCAGTTATTAACCGAATTAAGCTGTTTTTGCAGTGCCACAATGCGATCGCTTGTAGCCGGATGGGTGCTGAGAATTGTCGGGGTAGAACCCCCCTGTTGTGCTAATTTTCGCATAAAGGAGATCATCGCCGTGGGTTCATAACCAGCCCTGGCCAAATTTTTTAAACCCAGTCGGTCCGCTTCTAATTCATCCTTGCGACTGTTTGGCAAACTGTAGGCGAGATTAACCCCCAATTGTACCCAAGTTTTTGTCTCTAATCCCGCCGCACTGAGAAGTCCTTGAGCGAGGGCAGTATTGCGTAATTGGGTGATAGAATGACGACCGACGATATGGCCGATTTCATGGGCAATGACGCTGGCTAATTCTGCCTCATTATCAGTAGTTTTAATCAATCCCGTGTGTAAATAGACAAATCCGCCCATAGTTGCGAAGGCGTTAATGCTATTGTCGCGCACCACTTGAAAAGTGTAGGGAAGGTCAGGGCGATCGCTAGTTGTGGCTAATCGCTGCCCGATTTCTTGGACATATTGGTTAATTCTGGCATCTTTGGACAGTTTCACCTTACCTGATTCTAATAAACCTTGATTAATCTGCCTACCGATGGCGACTTCCTGCTGAGGAGAAATAGTGGAGAGTTGAATAACTTGCACACCCCGAAAAAGTAAATCCATCCACGAGAGCGCGAAACTGGTTTGGGGATTGATAATCCCGATACTCAGGCTCAGCAGCAGAGAAATGATTGTTAATAGCCAAAAACGGTAGAAAATAGGGCGCATAGACGATTCGATCCCATAAAAACCTCATTCCCATTCTAGACAGTCCCTATCACCCTTTGTCTGTTACTGTCCCCGATTGGTTTGATAGACGTAAAAGTTAAATAAATCGAATAAACTGCCAACAAAAGCAAAAGTAACAGCGATGGTTAACATTCCTTGTAGGGGATAACCGCCACCGAAAATGGTTAAAAATTGCAGAATTTGGCTAAAAACAGTCTGAGAAACCCAAGTAAAGCCGGGGACGTGACTGGTGGCCAATAAAGCAGTTAAAATCGAACCCACCAGGAGGACGGGGGCAACAAAACTTAATAGGGTGGAAAATAGCAGAGAACGGAGCAAAGTAAGCATGGGTGCTGATCTCCAGAGAATTGGGGGGCGATCGAACGGGAATAAGAATTTATACTCGCTCCCCTCTAGGATATACGTTCATCTCCGATAGGGACGGTTTTTTAAAAAATCTTAAAATATCATTAAGATTCTTGGTTAAGAAAAATATAGCAGAGGAAGTCCCCACAGGAGCGTACACCGGTGGGGATGCAGCGACTGCCTCCTTTCCGCTTGCTCAAATCCGCTGCTATAACGTTGGTCATTAACTGCCCGAAGCACATAAAACCAGAGGATGATAGAAAAGTTAGAATTACCCTTGCAACTATGACCCTAGATATTATCCCCGAAGGGGAAGAACGCAAAGTGGAAGCTGTTAGTAGTGCCGCTATTGATGGTGCGCCGATCGCCTATATTGTCGTCTTAGCGGCCATTGTCACTACCCTTTCTTTTATTCCCTTCTCCATTGTCCTCGCTTCTGGCGGTAGTATGCCCCTCAGTCAAGCAGTTTTTCCCCTTTTGGGTTGGTTACTCGGCCCGATCGCTGGAGCGATCGCTAGTGGCATTGGGGCCTTAATTGGGACTTTCCTTGCCCCCTACACGGCAGGAATTCCCGCTATTTCGGTCTTTGGGGCGATTTTGTCCAGTTTTGTGGCAGGAACGATGGTTTTAGGCAAAAAACGCCGTTATTGGTGGTTAGGATTGACGTTAATTTTTCTGATTCCCCTATTCATCTACGCTAACCGGGCGATCGGACTGAACGGCATTTCGCCACAAGTCTTTATTGCTGGCGCTTTCGTCGATTGGTCGGCTTTGGTATTATTTATCCTGCCAACCCGGACTCTTTTTCCTTATTGGATCAAAGGTAGCAATTTGGCCCTAGTGGCTGCGGGAATTTTTGGCGGGACCTGGACCGCCAGCGGACTCTCCCATTTAGGAGCCGTCGCCATCACCTACTCGATTTTTAACTGGCCCGAAGAAGTCTGGATCGCTTTAATTCCGATCGTTCCCATAGAAAATCTGATTCGTTCCCTCGTCGGTATGGTGATCGGTTGTGGTGTCATTGCCGGTTTACGGGCGATCGGTCTGGTTAAATCAAGAGAGGCGATCTACTAAATAGGAAGTTTTCCTTTTGGGGAGTGGGGAGTAGGGTGTCGGGGCGGACGCAAGGGCAAGAATTGCCAGGTTGCGTCCAACCCCCCACCGAAAAAAAAAGAGAACTAGCGTTTTAGCCAACTCATCATCGCTCGTAGATCTTGGCCGACTTCTTCGATCGAATGTTCTGCTTCTTGACGACGCATAGCGGTGAACCCCGGTTTACCTGCTTGATTTTCGAGGACAAACTCTCTGGCGAATTGTCCCGATTGAATTTCCCGGAGGATTTTCCGCATTTCGGCCTTAGTCGCTTCCGTCACCACCCGCGGACCGCGAGTATAGTCACCGTACTCGGCTGTATTGGAAATACTATCGCGCATTTTCGCTAAACCGCCCTCGACGATCAGATCGACGATCAGTTTTACCTCGTGTAAACACTCAAAATAGGCTAATTCGGGCTGATAACCAGCTTCCACGAGGGCTTCAAAGCCAGCTTTAATTAAAGCGCTTAAACCGCCGCATAATACTGCCTGTTCGCCAAAAAGATCGGTTTCTGTTTCCTCGCGGAAAGTGGTTTCCAAAACCCCGGCCCGAGTGCCACCGATACCTTTAGCGTAGGCCATTGCCCGATCGCGTGCTTGGCCAGTAGCATCTTGATAGACGGCGAATAAACAGGGGACTCCTTGACCTTGTTCGTAGGTGCGACGGACGAGATGGCCCGGTCCTTTGGGGGCGACCATAACCACATCGACATTATCTGGGGGAACCACTTGCCCAAAATGAATATTAAAGCCGTGGGCAAAAGATAACACCTTACCTGCGCTTAAATTCGGGGCAATTTCGTTGAGATAAATCGTTTTCTGCACTTCATCCGGTAAGAGGATCATGATCCAGTCGGCAATTTTAGCGGCTTCGGCCACATCATAAACCGGAATACCGGCTTCTTTGGCTTTGATGGCCGATTTACTGCCGGGATATAGACCAACAATCACATTAACGCCACTATCCTTGAGATTTAATGCGTGGGCATGACCCTGGGAACCATAACCAATAATAGCGATCGTTTTTCCCGCTAATAAATCTAAATTGGCATCCTCATCATAGTACATTCGTGCCATCGAACTCGCTCCTTAACTTCTTTTGTCACTGTGCAAACTCCTAATTATACGCGAAAATCACGCCCGTCAGAAGCATTTGAGCGCCGGTTTCCCAGAGTCAAGAAAAAATAGTGCCTAGAAAAATTGAAATTTTCTTGAGATATTTGGGTAATCTAACTAGGGAAAGCTGACTTGATCTAGTGGAGCAGAAGGGGGGGTAATGGCCAATTTTTAGCTTGGACTTGGTTCTTTCACCAAAATTGATTACAATATCATCATCAATAGGTGCTTCCTCTCCCCTCACCCAGTCAAGATTAACCTCGCTCTGAACACAGATAATCGGGTTAGTGTTCAGTGCCGAAATAGCTTCTCTCCTTCTCGATTTTTACCTTTTCTGGGTAATTTACCCAGTCAGGATCGTTTATAGACTAATTTACTGCCTTGATCGAGACTAGATAAAATCAGGTCAAAAAATTATTGGCTTTGTTAATCACTAATTCCCTTAGAGCTGCCCCAGAAAATCTATGGTAAGTTTTTTTAAGAAGCTATTGACAAAAAAAACTCAAGGTATTGGGTTAGAGATTACCCCAGAGCGCATTAACGTGGTTCAGATCGCCAAACAGAAACAAAATTATAAATTAGTTAAATATTGTTCGTCGGATATCCCAGAAGGCATCTTTGAGGAGGGAAAAATCGTCGATTCCGTCGCTTTAGCGGAATTAATCCAGGAAGTCCTCAAGGAAAATAAAATTAACAGCAAACGAGTCGCTACTGCTGTCCCCATGCGCGAGTCAATTATCCGGATTATCGCCATTCCCTCGGAATTGGACGAGGAGGAATTGCGCGATCTGGTCTTAAATCATGAAGCTAATTTATACCTTCCCTATCCGCGCGAGGAAGTGGATATCGACTACCAAAAACTGGGCTACTTTGAGGATGAAGACGGCATCGAAAAGGTGCAGGTTTTGCTGGTAGCTACTCGTCGGGAGATCACCGATTCCTATATGGAAACCCTGCAACGGGCAGGATTACAGGTAGATGTACTAGAAATTAATAGTTTTGCCCTAATTCGGACGATTCGCGATCAGTTGCGACAGTTTAGTTCCAATGAAGCTACCGTTATTGTCGATATAGAATTTGATAACACGGAAATTGCCATCGTGGTGGACGGCGTTCCCCAATTTTCCCGCACTGTCCCCATCGGCACTTTCCAGTTACAAAATGCCATTTCCAGGGCGATGAATTTGCCCAGTTCCCGCAGTCCTGAGATTCTTTTGGGGATGACAATCCCGACTACTGCCTTTGATAGTCTTGGCACCAATACTAGTGCTTCCAGAACCTTTACTACCGCCGGGATGGCGGCACTGATGCGGGTTTTAGGGGAATTAACCGATGAATTGCGGCGATCAATTAATTTCTATCTTAACCAAAGTGATGAACTGGAAATGGAAATTGTCCAGTTACTTTTAGCCGGTCCCGGGGGCGGTTTAGCACAACTAGATGAATATTTTACTCAACGTCTCAGCATCCCTACCATGCCCATCGATCCGATCGCAGCCCTGAACTTAGATATCAATCAAGAGATTCCTAATACCCAAAGACCTGGTTTAGGAACAGTTCTCGGTTTAGGATTGCGGGAGGTATAGACAAAAATTATGTATAGTCTTGACGTTAATTTTCTCAAAGATCGCCATCTTAACCGAACAGTCCAAACAACCTCTAACTTCGAGATTTCCACCGTTATTAACCTGAGTAAACAAGTACCCCTGTTCATCGGTGGGGGAGTGGGGGCCGGATTATTGGCACTGACGGGATTACTCGGTGTAACCGTCGGTTGGAAAACTGGCGAAACTCAGGCCAAAATTCAGCAACTGGACAGGGAATTAGGTCAAGTACAAGTCGAAAGTAAAAAACTAGAAGACATCAGAGGGGAACTAAAAGCGGTAGAAGCAGAAAATAAAGCTCTGGTGGGTGTATTCAATCAGATTAGGCCTTGGTCAGCCCTTCTCCAAGAAATTCGCCAACAAACTCCTCCTACTGTGCAGTTAAATAGTGTGCAACAGGTGGAGGTTCCCGCGAACCCCAATCAAGGGCAACCCAATCCAGCTACTCGCTTAAAAATCAGTGGTTTTGCCAGTAATTACGAAGCAGTCAATGATTATCTCTTAACCCTACAAGCTTCTCCTTTTTTACAGGGTAAGCAAACGGTGATCGAAAGTGCTGCCCTGGCCGATTTACCCGTAGAGGTGGACAATCAGTACAAAAATATTAATATTACTTTCCCCCAAGTGGTTCAATTTGTGATCACCGCCCAATTAAGTGATACTCCCGCTACTCAACAACTGCCCAATCTCGCCAGGAATGGAGCGATCGGAGTTATCACCAGGATTAATACTCTCAAAAGCCAAGGAGCCATTCAACCATGACCTTTAACGAAGAATTTGAGAAACTGAAATTAGAGGAATTTGAGGAGTATCCTATCGCTTTCGGGATAACTTTTACTCCCCGTAATAGTGGCATCGCTGCCGCTATGCTAGGTTTACTTGGCTCCCTCTATCTGCTTTTTAACTGGGTGATGCCCGCTTATAATATCTTGCAGCAACTGCAAACCGATGCAGCCGACAAAAAACAACTGCTAGATCAACAAAAAAGCCGTCTCGAATTTTCAGAATTCCAAAAAATCGAGAGTCAGTTACAACAACAAAAAGCTATTGAACAGAAAATTCTCTCGCTTTTTGCTAAAGAAAGGGACTTAAGCACTATTCTCTTAGATGTTAGTAATATCTTTAAGTCTCGCGATGTTAAGCTGGTTAGTTTTCAACCCCAAGGACTAGAACCGGTGGTGGTCTCCGATGGTTCCCTCGGTAGTGAGGTTAATAATAAGCTCAAACGTCACACTTTTAACGTCAAGATGGAAGGGAGCTATGCTAAAACTCACGAGGTTATTCGGGATTTAGAAAGATTACAGCCGCTCATTTTGCTGAACAGTCTCAATACCCAAGTGGATAAGGAAGGATCGACGGTTAAAGTGGTTAGTACCGGCAAAAATAAAGCCACTATCGTTACCCAAGGCGATAAACCCGTGACTACCACCTTTCTTCTCGATGTGATTATTCCTCTCAGTGCTGAAGAATTGGCGAAATTAGCACCACCACCCCCCGCCGAGGGTCAACCCCCCGCTAGTCCGTCCCAATAATAGTCTTCAATCCGGTGTGAGTATTGCCTTTTTTGTCCGTTGAATCGCGTAATTGTTGAGGAGTGAAGTTAAAGTGAATCTGTCCCGTTATGTCCTGTTTATCCCGCAAATTGCCTCGTTTTTATTGATGGCTCCCCTGAGCGTCTTGGCCGAAACCCCCATTTCCTTCCATGGTTCAGAGTTAAAATCCGGTACATCAAAAATTGAATTTTGGCAAGAGTTTAGTAAAGAAACTTTACAAAAATCGCCAAATCAGCTTGTCCCTTCCAGCGCAGCTGTACAAAAGGAAATTAGCGATCGCATTTTAGCCAGTGAAAAACTGCTCGCTCAAAGTGCGCCCCTTGTCCCCAATCCCGAAATTATCATTCAAGGCGTACCCCAAGCCCCAGGCACCCCCACCCTACCCCGGGCCGTCGCCCCACCAGTGGGAGATATTGCCATCTCTAATGTCGATGCTAGTGCCGAAAAAGTCAAATTCGAGCGTAATATCACTGTACCTCGCATTTTACTGCGGGAAGCTTCTGCTAGAGAAGTTTTAATGACCCTTGCTAACATTGCCGGTTATAACGTCGTTTTCACCAGCGCCCAGGGGGAAGCTAACGCCACCACTCAGACAGTTTCCTTGGAATTTACTGACGAATCGGTGGAAAACATTTTTAACGCCGTCTTGTTAATTTCTGGACTCCAGGCCAACCGTCAGGGTAAAACCATCTTTGTCGGAGCGCAATTACCCCAGGGCGCTCGTAATCTGATTAGCCGCACCCTGCGTCTCAATCAAGTTAAAGCCGTTGGTGCCGCCACTTTCCTCGCCACCCAAGGGGCAGAATACCAGCGTTTAGTTACCAAAACCGAGGATATCGTCGATCCCCTCACTGGACGAGTCATCGGTCGCCGGGATATTCCTCCCACCCTAGAGGCACTGGAACCCCAAAACACAGAAGGCTCAAAAGCAGCCCTACTTTTAACTGGTTTAAGAATTGCCGCCGATGATCGCCTTAATTCTATCAATTTAATCGGCGAACCCCGGCAAGTCCAGATCGCCACCTCTTTATTAACCCAACTGGATGCCCGTCGCCGTCAGGTGGTGGTTAATGTCAAAGTTATCGATGTTAACCTGATCAATACCGACAGTTTTAGCAGTAGTTTTTCCTTCGGTTTTAACGATGGTTTCTTCGTTCAGGATAACGGGGCGGCAGTGCTGAACTTTGGTAACATGAACCCACCTAGTAGCTCAACTGTATCCAAACCGGGGGCTTTCGCACAGCCTGTTGTGCCGATTTTCGATATCATATCGGGTACGGGGACAGCAGAAATTCAACCTTTTCTTGACATTCAGAATGCACCCTTTAGCAATATTGTCCAAGGTTTTAATCAATTTAGCCAAAGTATAAGTCCTTACACCCGCCCCAGCTTTGGCCGCTTTAATAACCCTTTTCAGCCCGGATTGAGTGAATTTACACCAGGCGAGCCAGCCACGTTCGATCCCATCACCGGAGTCACTACACCGGGTAAACCACCTGTCTTCACCTACGAACCCCCGACCCTATTCCAATATCCCCAAAAATTCCTGATGACCCTGCAAGCCTCAATTCAGACAGGAAATGCCAAGATTCTCACCGATCCCTCGCTGGTAGTGCAGGAAGGTCAACAGGCCACCGTTAAGCTAACTCAGAAAGTTTTAGAAAGTGTGCAGACGGAAGTGGATCCGCTCAGTGGGGTGCGGACTATCACTCCTGTGTTGGCTGATGCGGGCTTAACTTTAGCGGTAAACGTCGATCAGGTGGATGATAACGGCTTTATTTCCCTCTCCGTTAGCCCTACCGTGGCTTCTCCCGGTCCGCCAATTGAATTTAACAGTGGTGGTATCAACTCTGGTAACACCCTTACCCCTCTGATTCGTCGGGAATTAACTTCTGGTTTAGTTCGTCTGCGGGATGGACAGAGTTTAATTCTTTCGGGGATTATCCAAGAGCGCCAACAGAGTTCTGAGACAAAAGTGCCAGTTTTAGGCGATATTCCCATTTTAGGGGCTTTATTCCGCAGTCGTACCAATCGCAACGATCGCTCGGAGGTGATTATTCTCCTCACTCCTAAAATTATCGAGGATACGGCCACCTCTACCCTCGGCATCAACTATCAACCGGGCCAAGACGCGGCGGAAGTGTTGCAGCGTCAAGGGTTCCCCGTACAACCGCGACAGTAATCAGCTTTTTCAGTTATCAGTTAAGTAGTCGTGCAAAATTAATTTCCTAGTGAAGATAGGCAAGAGGCAAGAGACAAGAGGCAAGAGGTGGTTAGATATGTGTAATTAATTTTGCTTAGGTACTTATCAGTAATCAGTAATCAGTTTCTGAAGCTTTTGCCTCTTGCATGAGTGCCTCTCCTCATAACTAGCCTATACTCAACGGATTTAGTGTAACTTCGCCAGTCTAAATATTCCTTTATCAGTTAAAAAAGGGAATAGCAACAGTCAGCTATTTTAGGGTTTACTAACCGCCGATTCTAACATGGTAATTGTTCCCCGATTAGCATCAAATTCTACCTCAATACCGATGGGAATAGTTTCAATAATTTCCAAATGTCCAATCATTAAACCTAAACAAGCGGGAATTTTTAAGGGTTGGATATATTCTCGGATCACTTCTTCTAACGTCAAGGAACCATAGTCACTATTGGCACTACAATTGCTACATTGACCGAAGATAAATCCAGCTAAATTATCAAAAATTCCCGCTAATTTTAATTGATTTAACAGGCGATCAATTTCATAAACATCTTCACCAATATCTTCTAAAAATAGGATAGCTCCGGTAAAATCTGGTAGATAGGGAGAACCAACTATTGATGCTAAAGTGGTTAAATTACCGCCGATTAATTTACCTTTTGCTTGACCTTTAGTAATAGTTTGAATGCGATTTTTTACCTGCATTAAACGATTAGCATCATCAGGATCGGGAACATTTCTAAAAGTTAACTTTTCCCCAGAAAATAAAACTTGTCGAAAGCTTTCAGTTTGAGCAGTGCGCCAACTAGAAAAGGCATTGGGAGCATGGAAAGTAACTAAACCAGTTTTGGCATAAATAGCTAATAATAAAGAAGTTATATCACTAAAACCACAGATGATTTTAGGATGACGACGAATTAAATCGTAGTCAAGATAAGGTAATAAACGAGCGCTGCCCCAACCGCCACGAATTGGTAAAATTAGGGCAATATTATCATCGGCAAAAAATTGATTTATATCCGACGCTCGCTCGCCATCTTTACCGGCTAGATAACCATAACGATCTAAAGCGTATTCACCAACTTTTGGGACTAATTTTAGGGCTTTAACTGCTTCGATAACTATATTTAAATCATCTTCTTTAAAAGTTGCCCCTGCCGGACTAATAATACCCACTCCGTCCCCGGGTTGTAGATGTGGCGGTTTAATTAGAGGAAAATTATTACTAACAACTTTTCTAGGAATTAGGGAAAAACTAACAACAGTTAGGGCAGTAGTAGTGAGAAATTGACGGCGCTTCATCCTGATAGTTTTTAGAGAAATTGCAAGGGAAATAAGAATTTAGGGATTACTGCTCAGAAAAAAAGGTTTCACAATTGCGCCAGCTAAGAGGACAATTAATGCCCAAGCCTGATATTTTTGGTTTCCTTCTAATGAGTTTAGTCGATTTTCCATTCCCTCAACTTTTCCCGTTAACACCGCTTGTCCTACCTTTAAATCCGTCACATCTTTTTGTAACGAATCGATTTTTCCCTCAATCCGCGTCAAGATAGTTTCTAGGGAATAAGTAACCGTTTCCTGAGATTGATTCATTTGTTCAAGATCTTTTAGTTAATTGTTGCCCTAGAAAAGCCATTATGCTTCCGATTTTGCCATATCGCGAATGATATCGCCGCGAGTGACAATACCAATTACTTTGTGGGTTTCTTCCTCAATCACCGGTAAACGACGCACATGACGATCATACATTAACGAGGCCGCTTCTTTCAAAGGGCGATCAGCTGTGATACTAATCGGTTTATCGGTCATTACTTCCCCCACGGTTTGACCGAGAGCTTTATGGAGTAATTTCTCGTGACGGCTAGGATTTTGTAGATAGATGACGCTATCGAGGAGCATAATGTAAGGGGGAGTTTCTACTCCCGTTTCCTGCCACATAAGGTCAGTTTCGGAGATAACCCCAATCAGTCGCATATTGTCATCCACCACGGGTAAACCACTAAACCGCTTTTCGGCCAAAATCTTCACTGCTTCCGACAGAGAAGTGTTAGCGGTGACGGTGATGGGATTGGGAGTCATGATATCGGCAATTGTTTTTGTCATCTTAGCGACCTGCGATAATAATGCTTTCTCTCTCCATCTTATCATTAGGGTAATCAGTCACCGCTTAATTATGACTATTCTTCAATCTTCGGGCGAGAAAATGCCATAACATAAAAAGGAAATGGGATATTAATTTAGTTAGTTGACAAGGAAAAATAAAAATGATCGCTCAACCTCAATACCCAGAAAGAATGACCCCGGAAGAGTATCTAGAATGGGAAGCTACCCAGGAATTGCGCCATGAATACATTGATGGGGAAATTATCGCCATGACTGGGGGTAGTCTGCCCCATAATGATATTACCTTGAATTTTTACAGAACTTTATATTCTCATCTCCGTCCGCGAGGCTGTCGGGTGAATGTATCTGATGCAAAAGTACAAGCTAATAATAGTCGTTATTTTTATCCCGATTTGGTGATTAGTTGCGATTTTAGGGATAGAGAATCTCGTAATTTTATTCAACATCCACAAGTAATTATTGAAGTGCTTTCACCCAGCACAGGCAACTATGATCGCAGCAAAAAGTTACAATATTATCGTCAGATTGCTAGTTTACAAGAATACGTTTTAGTCGATCCCGAATCGATCAGTGTTGAGGTTTATCGTCGCGGTGAAGATAAAATTTGGTTTTACTGCGCTTATAGTCAGGGGGAAGAAATTATTCTATCTAGTCTCGATTTTCACTGTGCGATCGAGTTAATCTATGAAGGGATAAGTTTCAATTAAAGAAAGTTTACAAAAAGGTCAAACATTCCTAGACTTAAAATAAATACGTCCCGATTTTTTCGATAAATTCTATGTTACCGCCCCTATTAGTTCTTGATCCCTTGTTAGAAAACTGGTTACGAGAAGATCTCGGTAGAGGCGATCGCACCACCCAAGCAATTTTCTTCGGTCATGCTAAAATCGGTCAAGCTACTTGGATTGCCAAGGAAGCGGGAGTTATTGCTGGTTTACCCGTAGCTGAACGAGTTTTTCAACTGCTTAACCCCACTATTCACTTTACCCCCACCGTTGCCGAAGGAGAATTCTGCCCCAAGTCTAAAGTTATTGCCGAGATAGAAGGTTCCTTCGATGCGCTGTTAATCGGGGAAAGAGTCGCTTTAAATCTTGCCATGCGTTTGAGTGGGATTGCTACTGCCACTCGTCAGTATGTGGAGAAAATTGCCGATTTATCGACAAGATTGGTCGATACTCGCAAAACTACCCCCGGATTGCGAATTTTAGAAAAATATGCCTCCGGGATCGGTGGCGCTATTAACCATCGTTTGGGGTTAGATGATGCAATTATGATTAAAGACAATCATATTCAAGCAGCGGGCAGCATTGAGGAAGCAGTGCGTCGTGTACGGCAAAATATGCCCTATCCTCTCACAATTGAAGTAGAAACCAGCCAATTAGAAGAAGTGAATCAGGCCCTGCAGCAGCAAGTAGAGATCATTATGTTAGATAATATGGATTTAGAGATGATGCAAACTGCTGTGGAGATGATCCGCAATTTTAATAGTAAAACCAAAATAGAAGCATCGGGAAATATTACCCTCGATCGCATTCGCAACGTTGCCGAAACAGGAGTAGATTATATTTCCACTAGCGCCCCAATTACCCGTTCTACTTGGTTAGATATCAGTATGAGAATTGATTAAAAGGCTATATCAGTTATCAGTTATCAGTTATCAGTTTTGATCACTGACTCCTATCTATTCTAACCTCGATCGCATCGCCAATATTTAGGTGTAATTGCTTTTGAGCGCTACCACTATTGACAGCAATTTCTAACCCCCCGTGACTACCGATAAAAGCGACTATTTCCCCCGAAGGAACATCACTGTAGGTGTTTTTTGCGGGGATAATTTTTGGTCCCAACTGCACTGACCAATTTTTTCCTTCTAGGAGATAATTGGGGATATTGCTGATTAAATTGCCGAAAATGTCAATATATTGAATTTGACCCCTAATTTTATCTTCCTCGATCTGGGGAACAGCGATCGCTAATTGTTGCAAGCTATCGGGATCAATAATCTCACCTAACATTTCTAGGGGTACTCCCCGGGACAAATAAGCGGCCACAGGAGCAAAAATATCACGACCGTGAAAAGTAGTGCTAGGGTTAGGGGTGCGCCAATAGGAAGAATTATTGAGATTAACGGCGGATATAGCGGGAGATTGGCTTAAAATGCCACTAAATAAACCATTATCTGGACCAACTAAATAACCACCGGCAAAACGAATCCCTACCCCGCGTCTTTTGCTTCCTACCCCCGGATCTATGACTGCCAGATGAATAGTGCCTTGGGGAAAATATTGATAGGCATTCAGGAGGATAAAACGACCAGCGTAAAGGTCTTGGGGCGAAATTTGATGATTAAGATCGATCGTGCGAGCATGGGGGGCAATTCCCGCGATTACTCCCTTGATCATGCCCACATAACCGTCCTGTAGTCCAAAATCGCTAGTAAGGGTTATTAGTGCCTGTTCCGTCATCGACTTGTCCCTAGGGTGGCCAATGGCTTTAATAAATCTTAACGCCAAATTCAGTAACTAAAGATACAGTTTACCAAGGAGAATGTTATGATTTAGATATAAGGTAAGTTAAGTCGCTCAAAAGTCTGTCCATCATGAACAAAAATCGTCAGCAAGTCCTAACACAGGCCACCGTCGCTCATAGAGAAACACTTCGCAGAAATTTGCAACACCGACTGGAAGTAGCTAGAGCGCAGGGAAATGAAGCTTTAGTGCGTCAATTAGAAGCAGAGGCGGCCTATTTGCACCTTCGTTAGATTTAATCGGTGTTTAGTCATAGTCTAGTTGTCGGTTTCTAGTGATCGGTATGCCGGTCACTTTTTTTTGGGCGAATTTTTTTTTAATTGCTGATATCTTAACTGGCAATCCCTAAAATAGAAAGAACAGCAGTTTAGAGATCAAATAATTATGGCTTTTTTTCGGCAATATATCGCTCCCCTCCTGACTATCTTCGTGTTTTTAGTGGCTCTGGTTGCCACTGGCATCCGGATTTTTTTACCGGCAGATTTAGCGGCACCCGCTCCGATCGAGCCATCCCTGGGCATAATTTTCTCTTATCCTTGGCATGGCTAACCTTCCCGAAGATTATCGGCTGCGACTGGGAAAAACTGGCGATCGCTATCTACTAATTAATTTTCTCACCCGCACCTATGAAGAATTTTTTCCCGAACAAAAAAACCTCTCCCATCTAGCTGATACAGTCAGACAGTTTTTTTGCTCCGATACTCCCCTGTGGATCGTCGAAGGACAACAAACGGCGATCGCTTGTCTCTGGATGGGGAGCGCCGTCGATCAGGTGACAGGCGATCGCTATGGTCATATTTTTCTAATTTACGTCGATCCCCAGCATCGTCGCCAAGGTATCGCCAGCGCACTAATCGATCGAGCTAAGGATTGGGCAAAAAGTCGCGGACAAACCCGCATCGGTTTACAAGTCTTCATCAATAACGACAATGCTCTCACTCTCTACCAAAATCTCGGCTTTCAAACTCGCTCTTTGCTGATGTTGAAAAATATTTAGAAACTGTCAGGAGACAGGAGATAGGGTTTTCGGGTTTTGGGGTGATAGGGTTTTCGGGTTTTGGGGTTTTGGGGTTTTAGTTCAATTTCCCCACTTCCCCCCGCAAAGCGCATGAAGTGGTCTCCCCACCTCCCCAATTCATAATTGATAATTCATAATTCCCACTCCCCCACACCCCACTTCCCCACCTCCCCAATTCATAATTCATAATTGATAATTCATAATTCCCACTCCCCCACACCCCACTTCCCCAATTCATAATTCATAATTGATAATTGATAATTCATAATTCCCACTCCCCCACTTCCCCACCTCCCCAATTCATAATTCATAATTTATAATTCCCACTTCCCCAACCCCAGACATACCCCTAGAGATGGCACTGTCAGCATTAATTATTCCTGATCGAGCGACAAAGGGTAAAATTTGGGAAACACTGCAATATACTGGCAGTCATCGTGGATAAAAACACGCTATTTTATTAACCTATACTAACCGCGCTTTAGGAGTAAGCAGTTTTCATGGACTCCCTGACAACCCTCCAATGTCAAAACTTAACCTGTCTATCCCCGAACGCTCTCACTAATAGATTCTGTGAAAAATGCGGTACTCCTTTAGTTAAGCGCTATTTATGGATGATGGGTGATTGGGTGAGAACCTATTATCATGTTGGCGAGCTAATTGATAATCGTTATTTGGTCAAACAACCACAAATTGTTCTTGATACTAAACCCGCTCAAGCACCCCAAGCGCCGGACGAACCTCCTAGCTGGATTTCCCTCTACCTAAAATTGTTACCCTTCCATCTCCATATTCCCCAAGTCTATGGCTATATTCCCAGTCCCGATGAACGCCTAAATATGGACATCTGGCTGTTGGAATACGGCACTATTCCCCTCGACGAAACGGGAGAATTAATTTATCCAGAACTATTGCCCACTTTGGCCGAGGTTTGGTCGCAAGCTTCCGATTTAAGACAAATTCACTGGTTATGGCAAATGGCCAAACTCTGGCATCCCCTCCAGAAAAAAGCTGTGGTTTCCAGTCTGCTTAACCCTTTTCTGACGAGAGTGAATAATCAGCTGCTGCAATTGCTAGAATTAAGCAAAGACGAGGCTGCCGCTCCCAATTTACGAGATTTAGGGGCCCTGTGGGCCGGTCTGATGCCGACGGCAGCCGCTAATATTCAAGATTTTCTCGCATCCCTGACCCAAGAGCTAGAATCCGGTGATCTCGATCGCCCGGAATCCCTGATCGCTATCCTCGATTATGCACTACAGCACTACGGTGCAGGTCAAGAACGCAGCTATGAGATTTTCACCTGCACCGATACCGGTCCGCTGCGGGAACACAACGAGGATGCCTGTTATCCCCCAGCTAATCAGGCCATAACCCTCGCTCATGGTCAAAATCCCTTCGACAAAGCTCAGGGCAAGCCCCTGGCGATTGTCTGTGATGGCATCGGCGGTCAGGAAGGGGGCGAAATCGCTGCTCAATTGGCGATCGAAACCCTGCCTAGGGAAATTAATCCCAGTCCCACCAGTGATATTGAAATCTATCCCGATAGTTACAGTCTTGTCCTCGAACAGGCGATTCGTGTCACCAATGATCTGATCAGTCAACGCAATGATCAGGAGTCAAGACAAGATCGTCAGCGCATGGGTACGACTCTAGTTATGGCTTTTGCCCAGGCCCAGGAAATGTACGCGGCCCATGTGGGGGATTCCCGCATCTATTGGATTACTGCCCACAGTTGTCATCAAGTGACGGTGGATGATGATCTCGCTTCTAGGGAAGTGAAATTAGGCTATCTCCTCTATCGTGATGCCATACAGTATCCCAACGCCGGGGCCTTGGTGCAAGCTTTGGGCATGAGTAGCGCCACTAATCTCTATCCCACCGTTCAGAGGCTGATTGTTGATCAAGACTGTGTTTTTCTCCTCTGTTCCGATGGTTTAAGTGATTACGATCGGGTAGAACAATACTGGGACAGTGAAATTGTGCCTCTTTTGCGAGGAGAGAAAAATGTAACCGCCGTGGGGGAAAGTTTATTACAACTAGCTAACCAGAAAAACGGTCACGATAACTCCACCATCGCCCTAGTTTATTGTCGGGTAGTTCCTGCGGCTGAACCTGTCAGGCCTTTAATTTATGCTGAGGCCAAAGAACGGATTATTCCCGATCTTAATGACCAAGATTTTGATCACAGCGGAGACACCTACTCCGGAGAAGAAGTGGTGACAGCAATACCCACTCCCACCCCCCCATCTTCTTCTGTTCCTAGTCCTACCTCTCCCCCCGCGCTCACTAGGGTTTCACCCCTAGTCGTGGTAGCGATCGCTGTCGGTGTTCTCGGTTTGCTGGCTGCGATCGCTTGGCAATTCTTGGGTCGTCATCCCGCTTCCAATCCATCGATTTCTCCCGCACCTGTCACCAGTCCGAGTCCCCCCAATCCCTAATTCATAATTCATAATTCCCACTTCCCACTTCCCGGCTCTTCTCGACTTTGTGTGATAATTTTTGCTTATGGAATCCTGAAGTGCTTATTGGGCAAGACTTTTAGGACTATTTTGCGGATATTCTATCAGTATAGACCCCGTTTCCACACAGAAACCAGAAGAGCCACTTCCCCCACTTCCTAATTCATAATTCATAATTCATAATTCCCACTTCACCACTTCCCCACTTCCCCACTTCCTAATTCATAATTCATAATTCCCACTCTCCTACACCTTTTAAACAGGATTTACTATTAACTGTGGCTGATGATTAATCGGCTTGTCGGGGGTTGCCAGAGCGAGTTAAGATAAAATGCCCGATTAACTGCCGAGTCTATCCTATGGTTGATGCTGCCACGTTCTCCTCCGACACCTCCGCGATCATTGATGCCTTTGAAACGCCTCTAGAGTTTAACTTTCAACTGCCGGATCCCGAAGATGAAACCATCCAAGATCATGATTTTCAGCAGCAACTGGATTCTTTTTGGAAAGTCTGCGATCGCTTTGATTTGCAAACGGAAATCTGGCGGGGGCGAATTTTGCGAGCTATTCGCGACCGGGAGAAGCAAGGCGGTGATAGTCGCGGTACAGGCTTTTTAAACTGGTTAAAACAGCGAGAAATCACTAAAAGTCAAGCTTATGCTCTGATTCAATTGGCTAATAGTGCTGATACTCTCCTGGCGGAAGGACAACTAGATCCCGATAGTATCAATAATTTTAGTAAACGGGCCTTCGTAGAAACGGCCAAATCTGCCCCCGAAATTCAAAAATTAGTCAGTGATGCAGCCCGACAAGGGGAGAGAATTACTCGTCGGGAGGTGAAACAATTGGCCGATGAATGGACGGCGATGAGTTCAGACTTACTACCCGATGAAGTGAAAGAAAAAGCCAGCGATGGTAGTTTACCGGCGCGTCATCTCGCTCCCCTAGTGAAAGAATTAGAAAAGTTACCCGATACTCATATCGACACTCTCCGTCAAGAAATCGCCGCTAATCCCGATGTAGATACGGTAAAATTAATCACCTCGGAAGCACGCAGTTTAGCCAAATATCTCGATGCGGCGGCCCAAGTACAAACTCTCCGACGGGGTAATTTAGATATTGAGATGGCTCTAGAAGAAGCTTTGCGCGTCGATTGCCTCAATACGGCGGCGGATCTGGTTAAACAAGCCACACAATTAGAGCAAGCCGTGGCTAAACTTTATACTACTTGGAAACGTTTAGGTAGTTTGTCCGATCGCCTCTATGTGGATACGGGAGCAAGTAATCCCCATCTGCGATCGATGTTAACCTGTTTGGAAAGTTTAACCAGTGAAGTGATCGAAGTGGAACTGGATGAAGGTGGCCAGAAAATGGTACGTTTACGCATTATCAGCGATGGGGGAAGTTAGATGGGAATTATGAATTATGAATTATGAATTGGCAAGTGGGGAGACTTTTCAGTGAGCAGTAATCAGTTATCAGTGGGAAGTGAGGAGCAAAAAGCGTTCGACAAAAGCTCACGCCGAAGTCTGATGGCTAAAAAGCTGATAGCTTGCTGCTATAATCTCTGAATATCCTCAACTTTTATGAAAACTTATTAACAGATACTTGACTTTATGCTAAAGATAAAGGAAAAAAAACCAATAATTAGCATCGGTTCCATAACTGCGGCGATCTTGCTCAGTTTAACCCTAATTCCTGCCGCTATAGCCAAGGATGTCCTTCTGAGAGTGGGCATTGTCCAACGTTTTGGCGATGAAGCCAAGGAAAAATTAACCCTGAGTAGTACCAGTGGTGATAATCTCGCCCTCCGCATGGTGGGAGAAGATGGCCAATCCCAAACTCTGCAAACCAATCGCCTACAATTAGAAGTTATTCCCCGTCCCCTCGCTTCTCCCATCCTCCAAGAAAAAGTCATTTTGAGCGACCACGCCACTTTTGAAACCGCCGAAAATAGCGCCAAAAATTGGGCAAAAATGGGCATTAAAGTAGAAATTACCCAACCCGGACGCTGGCAGGTTTGGGCAAAGCGAGAAGTTTATGAAAATCCCCTAGTGCGACGTTGGTTGCTGACCAGTTTGCAAACCAAAGGCCACAATCAACCCTATATTAATAGTGTTTTACTCAAAGAAAAGCCGCAAGTTTCTTTCCAGATCAACGGGGTGCGCTATTTTCCCAAAGAATTAGAAATCGAGAGCCAAAAAAACCTGATTCAAGTCACCCATAGCCCCGAGCAAGTACGTTTGTACGGGGGAACCATGCGCCTACAGCCCAACGCCTACGGCACTTTTACCCTAGTTAATAACGTTCCCCTCGAAACCTACCTGCGTGGGGTTGTACCCCACGAAATCGGTCATGATGCCCCAGAAAGTGCCACCCAAGCGCAAACTATTATCGCCCGTACCTACGCCCTCCGCAATCTCCGCCGTTTTCAAGCCGATAATTACGAACTCTGTGCCGATACCCATTGTCAAGTTTATTATGGATTGACGGGAACTAATCCCCGGGCTGATCAAGCGATCACGGCCACGCGAGGCCTAGTTTTAACCTACCAAAATGAGTTAGTGGATGCCCTTTATTCCTCTACCACCGGCGGAGTAACTGCCCTCTTTAGTGATGTTTGGGATGGGGAAGAAAGACCTTATCTCCGGGCAGTGGTGGACTCCCCCAATCGAGTCTGGGACCTGTCGAAACAATCTCTCGCTAATGAGACAACTTTTCGCCAGTTTATTAATCTTAAAGATGGTTTTAATGAGACGGGACGACGGGTTTTTCGCTGGCAAAAACAAGCTTCTTTAGCTGATTTGAGTCAAGACCTAGAAACCTATCTAACACGGCGAAAACATCCCCTTGCCGACTTCCAGAAAATCCAATGGATGGAAGTGACTAAGCGCTCTCCTTCTGGTCGGATTCTGACTATGACCATTCAAACCGATAAGGGGATTTTGGAACTGCATAAAAATGAGGTGCGTAGTGCTTTGGGACCGCCTCGCAGTACCCTATTCTACATCGATCCTATCTACGATACCAATCGACAGATCCAGGGTTATAACTTTATTGGTGGCGGTTTCGGCCACGGGGTAGGATTAAGTCAATTTGGTTCCTATAATTTAGCCCGTTTGGGTTGGTCTCCTGAACAAATTCTCGCTTTCTATTATCCCGGCACCATCATCCAACCTCTCAATAATTCGATTGTCTTTTGGCGAGGAAATTAATCAGTTATCAGTCATCAGTTATCAGTTTCTGAAGGCAAGAGGCAAGAGGCAAGAGGCAATAGGCAAGAGAAAGGCTCTGACAATTCTCCTACCTAAAAAGAGGGTTAGAAACTAAGTAGAGCAAATATTTGACTAAATTCTACATTGGTAAACGCTGAATATCTCGGTTAGAACCAATTACCACCATGGCTAAATCCTTGTATAATCTTTCTTGGGGATTGGGGTTAATCTTGAATTTTTCTGCATTACCAACAGCGACAATATTTAACCCATAACGATTACGAATTTCTAACTCTGCTAGGGTTTTACCGTGAAAAGCTTCCGGGACTTTTAACTCGACAATACTATGTTCGGGATCGAGATCAAATCGTTCTAAAATTGATGGTCTAGTTAAACGGTGCGCTAACTCACAACCGGCATCGTATTCGGGAAAAACTACTAAATCTGCACCAACTTTTTTTAGTAATTTTCCATGGATTTCTGTGGAGGCTTTAGCGGCAACAAAATTAACTCCGGCTTCCTTACAATTGAGAGTAGTAATGATACTTTCTTCAACGTATTTACCAATAGCGACAATCACCGTATCGGTTTCAAAAATTCCCGCTTCTCGCAGGGCGTTAGGTTTGGTAGAATCAAGCTCGATCGCATTATCTACTATTCGATCAGATAACGCTTGTGCTACTAATCCTTCGTCAATATCTGTCGCTACCACTTGATAACCTTGTTTGCGTAAGGTTTCACAGACAGCGCGCCCAAATCTGCCTAATCCGATGACGGCAAATTGACGATTTTGGGGACGCATACTACTAAAAAATTTAATTGATTGCATAATTTTAACGTCAGTTCGGGATAAGGGTGGAAAGAAAAGGCGGAGGCTAGTAAGCTGAAAAATATATAAACTCAGCACCCTCAACCCATCTATGTTCAGTCTAGAAGCTCTTTTCTGTCATGTCGACGACGGATGCCGTGTATTTGAACCTAAATTAGAACAGACAAGGCTTTGGCCCGATTCACCTCTTTGTAATAAACCTACACCTGTAAGCGATAGGCACTCCCCACCCCCCAATTCATAATTCATAATTCCCACTCCTCAAACGGATTATATTACCCTGCGGCCGCCGGCAGTGCCTTGAGTCCGATCGCCGCTCCAGAAAAATATTAAGTTTTGTTAAGAAGTTAGTGACAAAAGACCAGCTTTAATCTCTATTATCGTAGTAAGTGGCTTTTGACCGGAATCAAGCCGGTCAAGATAAATAGTAACTTTTGCCCATCATCAAACAACGATTGTCAGTCTAACTAAAACAGTCGCTGTGGCGATGCCCTCGTGATCAATTCCTATGTCAACCCTGGTTATTGTCGAATCCCCCACCAAAGCTCGGACGATCAGCAATTATCTGCCTAGCGGCTATCGAGTCCAAGCCTCCATGGGCCACATCCGCGATCTGCCCGCCTCCGCCGAAGAAATTCCCCCCACCCACAAAGACAAATCCTGGGCCAATTTGGGCGTAGATGTGGAGAACGATTTCGACCCCCTCTACGTCGTCCCCAAAACCAAAAGTAAAGTCGTCAAAGAATTAAAAGAAGCCCTCAAAGGGGCCAGCGAACTGATCCTCGCCACCGACGAAGATCGGGAAGGCGAAAGCATCAGTTGGCATCTCTTGCAGGTACTCAACCCGAAAATACCCATCAAAAGAATGGTATTTCACGAAATCACCAAAGAAGCAATCCAAGCCGCCCTCAAAAATTGTCGCTCCATCGACGAAAATTTAGTTCACGCCCAAGAAACCCGCCGCATACTCGATCGCCTCTACGGCTATACCCTCTCCCCCCTACTCTGGAAAAAAATCTCCAAAGGTTTATCCGCCGGCCGGGTGCAATCCGTCGCCGTGCGTCTGCTCGTGCAACGGGAACGGGAACGACGGGCTTTTAAAACCGCCAATTATTGGGACCTAAAAGCGACTTTAGAAAAAGACAAAAATCAATTCGACTCGAAATTAGTCACCTTAAACGGTCAAAAAGTGGCAAATGGGAGCGATTTCGATGCCGACACCGGCAGACTGCTCCCCGGTCGCCAGGTGACACTTTTGGATCAAGCCACCGCCGCCGCCTTAAAAGAACGCATCGAAGACAAAATCTGGCGCGTTAGCCACACCGAAGAAAAACCCACCACTCGCAAACCTTCCCCCCCCTTCACCACCTCCACCCTACAGCAAGAGGCTAACCGGAAACTGGGCATATCCGCCCGCGACACCATGCGAATCGCCCAAAATCTCTACGAACAGGGCTACATCACCTATATGCGGACCGATTCCGTCCATCTTTCCGATCAGGCCATCACCGCCGCCCGCAATTGTGTAGAACAAATGTACGGAAAAAATTACCTCAGTCCCCAACCCCGGCAGTACACCACCAAAAGCAAAGGCGCACAGGAAGCCCACGAAGCCATCCGTCCCGCCGGTAGTAGCTTTCGCCTGCCCCGGGAAACCGGCCTGAGCGGACTAGAATTCGCCCTCTACGACCTAATCTGGAAACGTACCGTCGCCTCACAGATGGCCGATGCCCGCATTACCCAGATCGCCGTCAATATTCAGGTAGAAAATGCCGGATTTCGCTCCTCTGGCAAAAGAATCGACTTCCCCGGCTTTTTCCGCGCCTATGTGGAAGGTTCCGACGATCCCGAAGCCGCCATCGACGACCAAGAAATAATCTTACCCGCCCTCAGCGTCGGTGATACCCCCAATTGTCGCCAACTAGAAGCCATTAGCCACGATACCCAACCCCCCGCCCGTTATAGCGAAGCCTCCCTCGTAAAAACCCTCGAAAGTGAAGGAATCGGGCGACCCAGCACCTACGCCACCATTCTCGGCACCATTATCGATCGCGGTTATGCCCAAATGCGGAATAAAACCCTCATTCCCACCTTCACCGCTTTTGCCGTCGTCGGTCTATTAGAAAATCATTTCCCCGACCTGGTAGATCCCAAATTTACCTCGAAAATGGAGGAAACCCTCGACGATATCGCCACCGGTTCCGCCCAATGGTTGCCCTATCTCGATCGCTTCTATCGCGGCGAAAAAGGGCTAGAAAGCCAAGTAAAAGAGCGCGAGAGTCAAATTAACTCTAGCACCGCCAAATCGGTGATTTTAGAGGATTTACAGGCAACTATCAAGATCGGCAAATACGGTCCCTATCTGGAAGTCCCCCGAGGCGATGAAATCCTCACCGCCTCCATCCCCGCCGATTTAACCCCCGCCGACCTCAACCCCGAACAGGTAGAAACCCTGCTGCGACAAAAAACCGAGGGTCCCGATAAATTAGGTCTTCATCCCGACAGCGGAGAGCCAATTTATCTGCTCGTGGGTAGTTACGGCCCCTACGTCCAGTTAGGAGATGTCAGCGATGACAACCCCAAACCGAAACGCGCCTCCCTACCCAAAGGAGTCAAACCAGAGGATGTCACCCTCGAACAAGCAGTCGGTTTATTGGCACTGCCACGACTACTGGGAACCCATCCCCTCACCGGAGGCAAAATTAAAGCCAGCTTAGGTCGTTTTGGCCCCTATGTAGTTCAGGAACAGGGCAAGGAAAAAGAATATCGTTCCTTAAAAGCCGGCGATGATATCCTAACCATAACCCTCGATCGAGCTTTAGCCTTATTAGCCGAACCGAAAAAAACTCGCAGCGCCCGTAGTTCCACCAAACCACCCCTCAAAGAATTGGGTCAACATCCCGACGACGGGGAATCCGTGGCATTATACGAAGGTCCCTACGGAATTTATATCAAACACGGTAAGACCAACGCCAAAATTCCCGAAGGAGAAACCGCCGAAACCCTCACCCTAGAACAGGCTTTATCGGCCCTAGCAGCCAAGACAACCACTGCCAAGAAAACCACCACCAAAAAAACTACTTCTAGCACCACCAAAAAAACTACTTCCCCAGGTAGTAAAACCGGCAAAAGTAAGACGGTTTAGCGGTTAGTGGTGAGGCAATTTTCTCCCTGGTCAATTCCTCACCCTGATGCGGGGACAAATCCAGTTGGCTTTTTTGTCCTTGGCACCACTTTGACCGGCCTGATCCCATATACCAAATTCCCTACTGTAAAGCAATCGCCATCGCTTCTTGGGGAATTTGCCGGTAAATTGGTTTTAAAAATTGTTCTATCGCATCCGATTCGGGGGCAGCCAGGGGAAAATTGCCTAAAATGTCGAGAATGGTTTGATTTTCATTCCCCGGCGTAATCACAACTAGGGAGGGATCTAGCTCCTCATCGTACTGCCAAAAGTGATCGATAGTGCTGTCGGGGGCAGTTTTTTCAACTACTGTGGGGGGTTCACTGACTGCTAAAGGTTGATTATCAGAGGAATAGGAGCGTTTTTCTCGTAAAGCTTCCAGAATTTGGCTTTTGCTTCGGCCGCGCAGTTGCAAAAGCAGGAAGGGATCGACGCTAAAACGATCGCCCAATTGATAGTATACTGCTCCTATATGTTTGCAGGGGTTGGCTTGATCGGGACAGGTACAACGAGAGCGAATATCAGCTAGGGAAAAGGGAAACAAATTCACCCCACTATCGATAAAAACACGCTCGATATGATCGGGCATTTGTCCTGTGAGCAATTGAGCGGAATAAATGGCCTTTTTGGAGAGAAGCTTAATAATATAATCCCATTCTTCATCACTAAAAGCGACTAGGGATAAATCCACTAGATAAGGTTCGGATTCACTGCCTTGTACTCTGGCAATAACTTGCGAGTCTTCAAAGTCAATACTTAAAACATTGCCTTCTCTGGCGTAAAGTCTAGCTCGTTCCAAGCGTTTTTTAAAGCGATAGGAATCGAGTAGTTCTAGCCATTTTTGTACCCA
The DNA here is from genome assembly GCF_020245945.1 of Microcystis sp. M015S2. Taxonomy (NCBI): domain Bacteria; kingdom Bacillati; phylum Cyanobacteriota; class Cyanophyceae; order Chroococcales; family Microcystaceae; genus Microcystis; species Microcystis sp. M015S2. The sequence continues at coordinate 28,096 of NZ_JADBTX010000096.1, read as the reverse complement.
CCAAGCTTGTTCTGTCATTTTTTATTTACCCTACAGCTTATCAGCTTCGTTACCAACAAAAACGCCAATTCAAAAAGGAAACACATCAGCCTTAAGAGTTGACAGAGAAAGGCTCATCAGGTATATTCTGATCTTTAACAACAACAAATCAGACCCAAAAACGAAGCCCTTAACATCCTAACATAGAACAAAGAAACTTGCTCTACCAACTTGGTCAAAAGGGAAATTTATCTTAACGGCAAATAGCCGTCTGGCTCGGATGTCATCTATGAAGCAGAAACCCAAATTGTGAGTTTTGGGAATCGCCGTCCGTTTTACGGCCGTCAGGATGTCAAGAAACCATCTACAAAATTTCTTGGGAGAGGGGATTAAACGAGCATACTAATGGACTGTTAAGACAATTTTTTCCCAAGGGAACGAATTTTAAAATTGTTAAACCAGAGCAGGTAGAAAGAGCCGTAAACTTGATTAACAATCGTCCTCGAAAATGTCTTGACTATCAGACCCCCAATGAGGTATTCTATAAAGGTAGATCAGATAGTGATGCAATTCAGACTTGAATTAGCCCAACGATCAAAAATTTAGCCGCTGCTTATCGAGATTCTTTAGAAAGGCTGATTAACCATTGTTTATCGGCAGAAGGAGGTTATACGCCATCGGATTTTCCCGATGCGGATATTAATCAAGCAGAACTAGATGAACTGCTTTCAGAACTCGATTTTTAAACTCAATTTAATGTTTAACCCTCATGCTTGATAACAACTATGTCATCGCCTAATCTTCCCAGTGAAATTGAAAATCGTAAAAGCGAACATCTGCGAGTTTGTATCGAAGAAGATGTAGAATTTCAACAACTTACAAGCGGTTTAGAAAAATATCGTTTTACCCATTGTTGTCTTCCTGAACTTGACCGTAGCGATATTGAACTAGGGACAACCTTTTTGGGCAAATCTTTAAAAGCTCCAATTCTCATCTCTTCCATGACCGGAGGAACAGAATTAGCCCATTTAGTCAATACTCGATTGGCAACGGTCGCTCAACGCTATGGTTTAGCGATGGGGGTGGGTTCTCAACGCATTGCACTCGAACAACCGGAATTAGCGCCGACCTTTGCAGTCCGTTCTCTGGCGCCAGATATTCTCCTGTTAGCGAATTTAGGGGCTGTACAGTTAAATTACGGCTGCGGTTTAGAAGACTGTTTAAAACTGGTGGAATTATTAGAAGCTGATGCCTTAATTCTGCATCTCAATCCTTTACAAGAATGGGTGCAATCGGGAGGCGATTCTAATTTTAAAGGTTTACTCGCTAAAATTCAGCAAATTTGCGCTCAATTACCCGTTCCCGTCATCGCCAAGGAAGTCGGAAATGGCATCTCTGCGCCGATGGCCAAAAAATTAATTGAAGCCGGCGTCGCCGCGATTGATGTGGCGGGAGCCGGAGGCACGTCCTGGGCCAAAGTCGAAAGTCAAAGAGCCAAAGACAACAGACAACGGCATCTCGGACAAGTTTTTGCCGATTGGGGTTTGCCTACGGCTGAATGTATTACCGCCATTCGGTCCGTGAATTCAACCATTCCTTTAATTGCTTCTGGAGGCTTAAAAAATGGCTTAGATCTTGCCAAATCCATGGCTTTAGGAGCCGATTTAGCAGGGTTGGCTCGACCGTTTCTGGTAGCAGCGATTGAATCAGAAGCCGCCGTTGATGAGTTGGTAAAATTTTTAATTGCTGAACTTGAAATTGTTTTATTTTGTACCGGAAATCCTAATTTATCCGCCCTTAAAATTTCAGGAGCCTTAAAACCATGTTAAAGTTTTCAATGGAATTGTCTTATCTCCAGCCTGGGGTCAAAGGTTTAACCGTTGGCACTTTGGGGACAAAAGCAACCAGTAGCGAACAAACCTTAAACTATCTGATTTCTCAAGGAAAATTACAGGATATTTCGGTTAAGAAGAGATTAAAATCCGCCTGGACTTAAATAACTGGGATTTTCCTGTAGGGAAGTATCGAAGGGATTGGGTAAATCTCGGGTGCGAATTAAAGGACCAGACTGTTGCTGTTGCATGACATCATAGTATAAAGCTTCGGTCAATTTAGCATCCCGGGTAATCATATTATCGAAATAGGAACCTTGGGGAAAAGTACGCCAACCCAAAAGAGAGTTTAACTGTCCTAAAATGTTGGTGTAGTAGTAGAAACGACCGGTATTGTTATTAACAGCGCGGTTAAACAAACCGGGGATATTATTAAATCCCACCGCCGTATGGGGAGAGGGAATAAGTCGCAATTGTTGGGTTTTTACCGGTGGGGGATTGGTGGCGGGTGAACGTTGGGCGATCGCACTAGGCGGACTCAACCAGACTAAACCGGTTAAACAAAACAGGGAAGGAAGTAAAAACTTAGCGCGCATGGGCAAAAATCTCCTCACAGGGGTAGGGTTAATTAAAAAATTTCTTCAATGGGATGAGAAAGAAATCAATACTAGAGATCGAGTCAATATATAATGACATTTGGCTTAATTGTAACCGAAATTTTGGAGTCGGTTAGGCTCCCAATCCTGAAAATATGGCTAATTCCTCGGTAGCGACTCTCGATACTGCTTCCCTGCGTCAATTTCTCCTCAATGCTCTTGTCCGTCTTGCCTATCGAGAGGGAGATTTCACCCTGTCTTCAGGACAAAAAAGCAGCTACTATATCAACGGCAAACAAGTTACCCTCACTGCGGAGGGAGCTTTAGCCGTGGGGCGTTTATTGCTGTCTCTACTGCCTCCAGATACCCAAGCGGTGGCAGGATTAACCCTAGGGGCGGATCCGATTGTCAGTGCCGTTAGTGTGGTATCTGCCTACGAAAATCGCCCGATTCCAGCTTTAATCGTCCGCAAAGAGGCAAAAGGTCACGGAACCATGGCTTATATCGAGGGGCCGACTTTAAACCCCGGGGCTGCGGTGGTTGTCCTCGAAGATGTGGTGACAACGGGGAAAAGTGCCATGGTAGCGGTAGAAAGATTACGCGATGCCGGTTATCAAGTAGATTTAATCATTGCTTTGGTGGATAGAGAGCAAGGAGGGGCGGAATTTTACCAATCTCAGGGAATACAGTTTCAAGCTTTGTTTTCGATTCGGGATCTACAGGCGGCTTATCAGAAAAAATAGCGGCGATGGGCCAGAAACGCTCGATAACTGGGTTTTAAAAGTCGGTAAAACTTATCGCACAAGGGACTGGAGAGCTGCTTTAACTGCCTAAACGGTAAGTTATCTCCATTTTTTTCCTGTGAATAATTGGTAACTAACTGAGGTTGTCGGCGCTAAGAAACAGATAAGAACATTGATAGATTCAGAGTCTAACTATTGACTAATACCTATTCTCGGACGGGGAATCAAGATTCCTTGACTCTCTTGGCTGCTAATGAGTTGAAGCCTTTGTCACTTTACTGATAACCCTCAGACCGACTAACTGTATACTAGGCTATAAGATTTGCTTAAAAATCTTCAAACCATGCCGAACTATCGACAGTACAGCGATCGCCAAATATGAATCAAGGCATAGATTTACAAGAAAGTTTCATTAAATCCCTAACAGACTTGGGATTAAGTGGAGGACTGGCTAAAGCGATTTGGATGCCTTTACCCATGTTCCTGATGATTATTGCCGCCACAGTGGGGGTTTTAGTCTGCGTCTGGTTAGAAAGAAAAATTTCCGCCGCCGTCCAACAGCGTATCGGGCCGGAATACGCGGGACCCTTGGGCGTTTTACAACCGGTCGCCGACGGTCTGAAATTAGTCTTTAAAGAAGATGTCGTCCCCGCTAAGGCTGACCCTTGGTTATTCCTCTTTGGGCCAATTTTGGTGGTGATGCCGGTGTTTGTCTCCTATCTCATCGTCCCCTTCGGTCAAAATCTGCTGATTACCGACCTAAACGTGGGGATCTTTTTATGGATTTCCTTGTCCAGTATTGCCCCCATTGGTTTATTAATGGCGGGTTATGCCTCGAATAATAAGTATTCCTTGCTGGGAGGCCTGCGGGCGGCGGCGCAATCGATTAGTTATGAAATTCCCTTGGCTTTATCGGTATTAGCGATTGTGATGATGTCTAATAGTCTCAGTACCATTGATATTGTCGAACAACAATCCGGTTATGGCATTTTAGGCTGGAATATCTGGCGCCAACCGGTGGGTTTTCTGATTTTCTGGATTGCCGCTTTAGCCGAGTGTGAACGTCTGCCTTTCGATTTACCGGAAGCGGAGGAGGAATTAGTCGCTGGTTATCAAACCGAATACGCGGGGATGAAATTCGCTCTCTTTTATGTGGGTTCCTACGTTAACCTCGTGCTGTCGGCCCTAGTTTTCGCCGTCCTCTATCTTGGTGGTTGGGAATTTCCTATCCCCGTCAATGCTGTGGCCGGCTGGTTGGGAGTGAGTGAAACCAATCCCTGGCTACAAATTATCACCGCTTCCCTCGGGATTACGATGACGGTATTAAAAGCCTATTTTCTCATCTTCATCGCTATTCTCTTGCGTTGGACTGTACCCCGGGTTCGCATTGACCAATTACTCGATTTAGGCTGGAAATTCCTCTTACCGGTATCTTTAGTTAACCTACTACTTACCGCCGCCCTAAAACTAGCTTTTCCCTTTGCTTTTGGCGGTTAATTTCCGTTTTTGCCCTGTTAACCTACTATCCCTCTGACCATCATGTTTAACATTCTCAAACAAGTCAGCGATTACGCCAAAGGTAGCATTCAAGCGGCGAAATACATTGGCGAAGGTTTATCCGTTACCTTCGACCATATGCGTCGTCGTCCGATTACCGTCCAGTATCCCTACGAAAAGTTAATTCCCTCGGAACGTTATCGGGGTAGAATTCACTTTGAGTTCGATAAATGTATCGCCTGTGAAGTTTGTGTGCGAGTTTGTCCGATTAATTTACCGGTAGTGGATTGGACTTTTAACAAGGAAATTAAAAAGAAAGAACTCAAACACTACAGTATCGATTTTGGGGTCTGTATTTTCTGCGGTAATTGTGTGGAATACTGTCCGACTAATTGTTTGTCCATGACCGAAGAATACGAACTAGCGACCTATGATCGTCATGAATTAAACTATGATAACGTCGCCCTAGGCCGTTTACCCTACAAAGTCACCCAAGATCCGATGGTGACACCTCTGAGGGAATTAGGTTATCTGCCTAAAGGTGTCATCGAACCCCACGATTTACCCGCCGGTAGTCAACGCGCTGGTAAACGTCCGGAAGAAATTACTGATTAATTAGCAGTTAGCTATCAGCCGTCAGCCGTCAGCCTTCAGAAGCTGATAACTAATAATTAATAACTCTCAAACATAAAAGGAGATGAAACTACTGTGAATTTAGCCGAGGGCGTTCAAATAGTATCTTTTGGCATTTTAGCAGCCCTAGTAATCGGGACAGCTTTAGGCGTGGTACTATTATCTAATATCGTTTATTCCGCCTTTTTATTGGGCGGTGTTTTTATCAGCATTTCGGGTTTATATCTCTTACTAAATGCTGATTTTGTAGCGGCGGCACAAATTCTAATTTATGTGGGTGCAATTAACGTTTTAATTCTCTTTGCCATTATGCTTGTTAACAAGCAAGAGGACTTTTCTGATATTCCTAAACGTTGGATTCGTCAGGCATCTACTGCTCTAGTTTGTGTGGGTTTATTTGTGCTGTTATCGACCATGGTTTTAATCACACCTTGGTCAATTTCTAGCACTTCTCCCGCAGTAGTGACTAATACTTTAGTAGAAATCGGTAAGCATTTCTTTAGTGATTTCTTGCTACCCTTTGAATTAGCTTCCGTGCTATTATTAATGGCCATGGTCGGAGCAATTATTTTAGCTCGTCGCGACCTTATCCCTACCCTAAAAGCTGAAGAACCTACGGCCACAGCCTTAACATTACCCGAACGACCTAGAGAATTAACCGCCCCTAAATAAGACCAAAAAAAGAGGTATCATGCAGATTCAGTTAGAGTATTATTTGTTATTAGCGGCGGCCTTATTTTGTATCGGAATTTACGGTTTAGTCACCAGTCGCAATGCTGTCCGGGTTTTAATGTCGATCGAATTGATGCTCAATTCTGTTAACATTAACTTAATGGGTTTTTCCAACTATCTTGACCCCGCTAATATCAGAGGCCAAATTTTTACTATTTTCGTGATTACCGTAGCGGCAGCCGAGGCAGCCGTGGGTTTAGCGATTATCCTGACTATCTATCGTAACCGCGACACGATCGATATGGAACAGTTTAACCTGCTCAAATGGTAAGCTTTTAAATATTTACCCCCCCTCTCTCCCTTTTCTGGGGAGAGTTTTTTTTGGTTAATTTTTCCCTGTTAACGGGGATAAATCTCGGTGACAACTCGATCGGGGGAGCTACTGGTAACAACAATGTTATTATCTTCTAAAGTGCCGATCGCTTTATCGCCAGTGAGATTAAATTTTGGTTCCTGTTGTTCATAGATAATATTCCCCTCGGCCTCGACAATTTTTTCCGACATTTTCCACGTTAAGATATGACTATACAATTGCGCCCCAGTTTTCTGATTAATTCCCTTAACCCCGTCCTTGAGATAAGCGATACGATTGCCTAATTCCACCACTACACGATTACCGGTAATAGTGATTTGATCTTGATATTGAAAAATTTCCGTGGGGCGATCGGAAGTTAGGGTACGATTTTGATAGTTCCAAATTGCCTGAGAACCAGAAATCTGTAAAGGTGGTTCTAAAGAGCGATATTCGAGGTTTTCTTGGAGGATAACCTGATTATTTTTTCTTTCCCAACGACCGCCGATAGCAGTCAGGCGATCGATAATAGTTTTATCAATATAGCGATCAAAAGCGACTTTTTGATCGGTACTAATGACCTGTTGCGGAATTTCCCAGTACAGGCGCTCGGTTTGCAGGACGACACGAGATTCCTTAGCGGTAGCCACCACTTGACCTTGTAATTCTAGTTTTTCTTGGCGCGTGTCGTAGCGTCCTTGGCGGGCCTTGGCTTCTAGTTGTAGATGACTACCTTTGATCCCTTTGGAGGAGATTAAAATACCTTCCTTGGGTAGCCAACGCAATTCAGGCGCGTTAATAATGGCTTTATTGCGGGGATCTACAGCCACAATATTATCTTTGAGGAGAATTTCCTGGCCTTCCTTGTAAACTTCACCGCGGTCAGCACTAACCTGTAAAACCACTTTCCCATCTTGATAGATATTACCCTTGATATTTTCCAGACGGGCAATTTTTTGGTCTTGGGTGTAGGTAGCTTTTTTGACTTGAATTTTCCAAAGGGGTTGTCCCGAGGGGTTAGCCTGTTCTAACGTGGCATTATTGAGAATTAATCGGCCAGTTTCCTCGATTTTAGGCGATTCTGTCGGCGAAATTGTCGGCGGATCAGGCGGTTGACAGGCTGTTAATCCCAGCAAACCGATTAGAAGGGCAGCCCCGCGCCCAATTGATAATTTTAATTGTAACCGCTGCCTCAATTTCGATCGCTCCGTGCTATTTTCTCTCCTCCCAGTTTAGGGTAAGGGGTCGCCCCTTGACCGGTTGAAAGTAGTTTAATCGCTAGTCTTGCTGGGAAAAACCCCCGGTTGTACGGTGAGAGTTTGTTGTTTACCCCTGCGGTTAATCTCGATTTCCAGATTACCACCGATCGCACTGGTTTCTACACCTTGCTGCACATCCGCAGCGGTTTTAACGGGGTTTCCTGCCACAGTTTCGATGATATCACCCGCTTGCATTCCGGCTTTTTGGGCGGGGGAATTTTCCACCACTCGCAGGACGATTACCCCTTCATTTTGGTCAATATTAAAGTTTAATTCTTTAGTTTCGTTCAATTGCTGCCGTAATTCTGGGTTTAGCGTCACCATGTGGATACCGATGTAGGGATGTTCCGCTTTACCCTTGCTAGATAGCTGTCCCGCCACTTTTTGGGCGGTTTCGATGGGAATAGCAAACCCTAAACCCTGGGCATCGGCCCGAATTGCCGTATTAATGCCGATAACTTCCCCCTTGGCGTTCAGCAACGGGCCGCCGGAATTGCCGGGGTTAATAGCGGCATCGGTTTGGATAAAACGAACCCGTTTATCGGGAACCCCCACTTCGCTGCTAGTCCGGCCCAAGGCGCTAATAATGCCCACCGTAACAGTATTATCTAAGCCTAGGGGATTGCCAATTGCGATCGCCCACTCTCCTGGTATTAAAGTTTCGGCCTTGCCAAAAGTCACCGTCGGTAAATTTTTCGCCTCGATTTTCACCAGGGCCACATCGGTCATATTGTCAACCCCCAGGACTTTACCCTGATGAGTTTGACCGTTTTTCAAAGTCACTTTTACTTGGGTTGTCCCTTCCACCACATGGGCATTAGTTAAAAGTAGTCCATCTGTACTAATGATAAACCCAGAACCGGTTCCCCGTTCCAAATGCTCCCTGGGAATCGGCACTTCATTACCAAAAAAGCGCCGAAAAAAGGGCTGTTTAAATTCTTCGGGAATTTGGTCGGCCACTTCCCGGGCCGAGTCAATCCGCACCACCGCCGGCCCGACTTTCTGCACGGCCTGGGCGATAAAATTAACATTACCGTCGGTTTGGGGAATAACAGGGAGAGAGAGGGAAGCGGGGAGAATTGCCGGCGGTTTATTTACCTCTAGGGGCGCTTTTCTGCTTAAATACTGATTTCCTAGCACACCCACAGTACCACCTAGGGCGATTAATCCCAGTGAAATCCCCAATCTTGTCAATAAACCCATAAGCTCTAGCCCTAAAATGTCGTGTGCGGTAGAATCAGCGCCAAACTTACCTACAATTATAGGCTGTCTTTTTTGTCGGTAGGGAAGAATCAATGGGAACTTACCCCGTTTACCGGTCTTCTTTTAGCGGTAAAATCACGAAACAGCTATGAGAATCTCAGTTCATGCAATTGTTTGATCGCATCCGTTTAGGGATAGCCGTAGCGGTGGCTAAAACCGTTACTGCTGTGGTTAAAGGACTCCGTTTAGGGGCTGCCAGCGTCTTGCCAGGGGAAATTGCCCGTCGTCTCCATCCCCGTTTGTTGCCCCTACTCTGTGGGCAAGTCCGACGGGGGGTAATCTTGGTGGTTGGCACGAATGGAAAAACTACCACTTCCCTACTCCTAAGAACTATTCTAGAGCGTCAGGGGGCAAAAGTCACCCATAATACCACCGGGGCGAATTTAATTAATGGTTTAATCACTGCTTTATTAGCCGATGCCAATTTATTCGGCACTTTAAAGGCTGATTATGCCATTTTAGAAGTGGATGAAAATATTCTCCCTTTGGTTTTAAAAGATTGTCGTCCTCGCGCTATTTTAGCTCTCAATTTGTTTCGCGATCAACTTGATCGCTATGGGGAAGTGGATACAATTAGTCGCCGTTGGCAAGGGGCCATATCTCCCCTACCCACCAATACTTTAGTGATTCTCAATGCTGATGATCCGACCCTTTCCCATTTGGGTCAACAACTGCCCCAAAGAGTTGTATATTTTGGCTTAAGTGAACCAGAATTATATCTAGAAGAAATTCCCCACGCTGTCGATTCTATTTACTGTCCTCAATGTGGTGCTTCTTTGGATTATCGCGGGGTTTATCTCTCCCATTTAGGGGATTTTAGTTGTCCTAGTTGTGGCTTTAAAAAGAGTAATCCTGCTTTTCATAGTCACGATTGGCCGCAGATTTTAATCGGTGTTTATAATAAATATAATACTTTGGCGGCGGGTTTAGTAGCCCAAGAATTGGGGATTAAAGATCGAGAAATTTTTGAGACAGTTCAGGGTTTTAAAGCGGCTTTTGGTCGAGCGGAAGAATTAGAAATTGAGGGTAAAAAAGTTAGAATTTTACTGTCTAAAAATCCTGTGGGTATGAATGAAACAATTCGCGCAGTGGCTGATATTTTACAGAAAGAAAAGTCTTCTACTACTCTCTTAGTTCTCAATGATCGCATCCCCGACGGGACGGATGTTTCTTGGATTTGGGATGTGGATACGGAAAAATTAACCCGTTTGGGAACAACTTTAGTAGTAACGGGCGATCGACTTTATGACATGGCTTTACGCTTACAATATAGTCAGGATAGTCTCGCTTATCCGGTTAATTTAATTGTTGAATCCGATCTAAAAAAGGCGATTCAAATTGCGCTTAATAACACCAAAAATGAGGAAACTTTACATATTTTACCCACCTATTCTGCTATGTTAGAAGTACGAGAGATTCTCACGGGTCGAAAGATTTTGTAGAAATTAGAAAAGAGTGAAGATTAGTGTTAGGTGTTGGGGTGTTAGGGTGTTAGTTGAATTCCCCCATTTCCCCATTCCCCCATTTCCCCATTTCCCCATTCCCTAATCCCCTAAAAAATTATGCAAGAACTAGAACTAAAAATCGGCTGGTTATATCCGACCTTAATGAGTACCTACGGCGATCGAGGTAATGTTATTACTATTCAAAGAAGATGTCAATGGCGTGATATTGCTGTGACAATTATTCCCCTAGATGCTCAAACAGAAGCCGAGACATTTTATCAAGTAGATATAATTGTTGGGGGTGGGGCGCAGGATCGGCAACAGGAGATCGTTATGCGGGATTTACAGGGGAAAAAAGCGGCGGCGATGAAAGAACAATTATCGGCAGGAATACCGGGGGTTTTTACCTGTGGTTCCCCACAATTATTAGGGCATTATTACGAACCAGCTTTCGGTCAAAGAATCGAAGGATTAGGATTATTAGACCTAGTAAGTAAACATCCCGGCCCCAATGCAAAACGCTGTATCGGTAACGTGGTTTTTGAAATTACGGCCTCTCCCTTAGCGGAGGAAATAAAAGCTATGACTGGGGAAAAACCGCTAGTAATTGGCTTTGAAAATCACGGGGGTCGTACCTATTTACAAACCGTTTCTCCCTTGGGAAAGGTGATTACTGGCTACGGAAATAACGGAGAGGACGGTTATGAAGGAGCATTTTACCACAATGCGATCGCTACCTATGCCCACGGTCCCCTACTACCCAAAAATCCCTTTTTAGCCGATTGGTTAATCCAAAAAGCTTTAGAACAAAAGTATCAAAAACCGATTTTTTTAACAAAACTTGATGATTCTCTGGCTCTGAAAGCAAGATTTGCCATGTTTGAACGACTAGAACTAACCGGCGTGACCAATAAAGCCTAAACTGGTCATATACACTTATGGCAGGAGATAGTCAAACTAGCCATTAAGAATTTTAATTCTGGCAGCTTATGAAATTATGACTGGAAAAATTATCGATCGTCAAACGGCGGGGTTTCTCGTCCTCATCATTCCCCTAGCGGTGCTAATCATCCTTGTTTTTACCGCTTGGCCATTGATCCTACTTGTCTTCCTCTTAACTCTGGCAGTCAAGGTGTGGCAAGACTATCGCTGGTCAAAATTATCGACGGTGATTAACCCCTATTTCAATCAACTTTTACAGGACAATCAAGGTTGTCTCACCCCGATTGACCTATCGGCAAAAGCCAATCTCACGGCCAAATTAGCCAGACAATTTTTAGACAAAAAAGCTGAGGAATTTGGGGCGCAAAAAAAAGCTGTAGGCGATAAGGGTATGGCCTATTACTTTATCACCGCCAGTACCCTGGGTAGTATTTTTGATGAGAGTGACCTCTCTTTAGAAGAAATAGAGGAAAAACAAGTTCCTGCGATTACTGCTTCGAGATCTCCCCTGACCAATTTAGAGCAATCGCAGGAGGCTAAATCCCCCCTGATTGTCGCCGAGAAAAGCGAAAATTCTGTCCCGGAGGTTGCTGTTATTTCCTCCTCCCAACCCCTGACTAATTTAGGTAAATTATTTGAGGAAAAAGAGGAAGAAAATACCGCAGCAATCTCTGTTCAAGAAACGGTAATTCAAGAACCGGAGGAGATAATTAATCCTAGTTTGAACAGTTCTGCCAGTTCTTTGTTCCAGTCAGAAACAGAGGTTAGGGAAGAATCACTGACCTCTGTTTCTGAAACCATCTCATCAATGAGTTTGGCGGATTTGGCTAAACGTTTAGGAGTTACCCCAGCCGTTTTGGGTAGAAACAAGAAAAATAAATCGGAAGCAGAATTTGCCGATTGGAGTCGCATCAGAGATCCCGATGGTATTGCTTGGAAATTTGACGCAAAAAACTCCCTATTTATGGCCAACTGATAGGTGATTTGTTTGGTTTTCTAGACAGGCTCAATGCCTGTCTTTTTTAACTCTACGTCCTACCCTCAATCCCATAGTATGGTTGCTTCAGATTGTTTGAGGATGTTGGAAATCATCACCCACCACAAATCTTGCGGTTGTATCAGTAACAGGATAGGTTTTAACGTAAATGAGACAACCTGTTGTTGAGGAAGGACTGTAGGGGCAATTGGGGGGATATCTTAGCCAACTGCCTACTGGATAGCTACCTAATTCATCACTCCAGGTACCTTCAATGACAAAGATTTCTTTAATCTCAGTTTCGACAACATTCACCAACTGAGTGTTGGGCAGCCAACGCTCAATCCAGACTTTTTCTGAGAAATCTGCTTGCTCATAGAGGTGTTGAACCTTAATTTCAGGCACTATACCTGCTTGCCAGGAGCCATTAAAAATGTTGGTTCTCACTTGTTGGCGAGTTTTACCACCATGTTGCCGCAATTTAACAAAAGTCAGGCATCCTTCCTCGCTATAGGGGCGATGGATAAAGCCTTCGGGGTTAAGCATATAAGTACCCGGTGGATGCACCCCTGTTTCATCTGCAAAATTGCCTTCAAGCACCAAAATCTCTTCACCACCGGGATGTCCGTGCAGCGGAAAAAAACCACCCGGATAGAATCGAGTCAGCATTGTTACTGGATGATCCTGGATTTCATGGTCAGACTCGAAACAGCCAAACCAAATTCCAGTAAAGTTTGTCTGAAACCAAGTTAATGATGTGGGAAGCACAGATATGCGGCTTAGTAAGTTTACGTGAACTTTTTGGGGTTTCCACAGAGATTGAGCAGTCATCTTTCCTGAATTTTATTTTTTTGCGTCGAAAAATTATTTGGCATTATTCTTCTACCTAAGAATACTATGTAAGCAGTTATGCCTTCAAGTTTCCGAGTTCGTCTACTCTCATTAAGAACTTCGGAACAGGAAATACGCAGAACTCGATCGCGATAGCTTTTTAGTCCAGCTAACGGCTAAGTTATGCCGTGCTTCTCATCGACAAGAAGGTGATCGTCTTAATTCTTAAGCATGGCCGACAATCTCATGGAATGAACACTAGGTTCGTTTCATTCTCTCAAATCCTTATCTGGCAACGTTTTTAGTCGATTTCTCGGAATAAATATCTGAAAATTTTTCAAAACGTCGTGCTTTGTAGGTTGACATGAATCAACCTACTATGAGAGCAAAAACCTGTACTTCCCTGGAATGAACACAGTAACCGTTGGGGTTGTTGGGTTTCGCTCAAACAATCGAATTGAGCCATTTTCGACCCACTGTAGCATAAACTCATCTAAGAAAAAATAACTGGACTTCCCCGTTGACAAAAGGCCATAACCCGTGCTGTATCTGATGTGCCGTTACTGGGTACAAATTTAAGGAAACCCCCAATAAATCTAACGCCTTTTGTTGCCGAGGAGAATTACGGTTAGGAACTTTTTCTATATAGGATTTGCTGAATATCCGTAGAAGCTTTGCTAGAAAAGGGTTTTGCGCTTTTTTTCGCCAAAAAATTGCAAAAAACAAACGTTGAGAAATGGCAATGGGGACTCAAAACCCTTGCACTTTCGCTCTTCGATTGGGAAGGGTTCCACTTCCAGGCACGCGAGGTCATTCTGTTATTCTGACTTCCCCTCCCGACGACCGGCTACTGACGACCGACTCCTAACCCCACCAACAAACTTTTTGCCGCAAACCCTAATTAGAGACTAGCGAAGCTTAATCCACATCCCCAAATCACCGTAATTCACCGCCATCGTCGCAATAATAGCGGTGCTTTGCTATAGCTAACGCTACTGAGAGGAACTATTTCTTTTCAAGGCAATTGCTAATTGTCTCAGTCGTTCACTAACTTCTAAATTAAATTCTCGAGATTGCAAATTAGCGGGTAATTCTGCTACAAGCTGAGGATTCTCTTTATACCATTCGTTTTGAGCGACACCTGCCCATGTTCCTTCTTTTTCTCGAAAAATATCCACTAATCCTCTTAATTCTTGAATACAGTAGGACTCAAATCCTGCAGCTTCAAAAATACCATGGCGTAGATATTCTTCAAAAGCGTTAATATCATTAGTTACTTCAAAGGTAACAACCTCTCTGGGTGGGGTTAATTGGTCAGCCAAATCGATCCAATTAACCCCAACTGTATCTACTGTCATTCCGATAACGTTTTTGGCAATTTCTGTTACACCTAACACCTGTTGACGAAGACTAGGATTAAAGAGTAAATCAGAACCATATTTAACGTATTTTTTTAAGACTCTAAAAGCAGGTTCATCTCCTTGATAATAGTTATCAATCAGTTCCACATCAGCCCCTAAGGATTTGACAATTTGGCTGCGGGTATCACTGTTAACAGGACCGCGAATTAATGCTTCAGCAACGGGACGAGCAAATCTTAAAAATAACACTGATAAGCTATTTTCTAAGCGAGTTAAAAACTCCTGTTCTGAATAACCAATAAGTCGTTCTTTTACTTGAGAACTTCCCCATAATAAAGAGGACATATAATCGACTAATTTTAAGGCTTCATCTTTTAATTCTGCCGCTAATTGTCGAGCAAGGGCAGCCAAAAATGTTCTAACATCCCCATACAAGTCATCCCGCCAAGCATAATTAGCTCTTACTTTGTCGAAGTCTGGAAAAGAATTTGCGTCAAAAATAATTTCTTTTTTTCTTAAAGTTTCCTGTCTTAATTTTGCCATTTCACTGGCTAAAAGTTGCCCGTAGCGTTCTTTAAACTTTTCGATACTACTAGAAGATTCGTTATTAACTTTTTCTAAGGGTTTGTTAATGGCAGATGTTTCATAAAAGTTTTGTAAATCAGCTTTTATCTGTTCCCATTTTCTATGCCACCATTCTGAAAAATCAATTCTTCTTCTCTCTTCTTCAAAGCGTTGTGCTTCTTCAGGATTTTCGGGAAATCTTTGACTGACAAGATGATGAATATCCTCTGAGGTGCTGAGAATTTTATCTATGGAAGCTTCACAGCGTTTCTTGAGAATTGCCACTCGCTCAGTATTAATATAATTAAAGATTTTTTGTTTAATTTCAGGGATTCCTGTAGCTTGAGTTTTTAACATTTCATCATCTATAATTTCAGTTAAAGTTTTTAATTTATCTTGAATATTGCTGGCTTTTCCGATTTCTAATTGAGTATGTTCTTCCGCCAGATTATTTAAGATTAAATAAGCTCCTGCTGAACCAGAAACAATGCGATTAACCGGTAAATTAGCGCGTTTTGACCAATCCTGAGAGGCTTCTGTAATATGAGTTTTCAGGGCTTCTGGACTACCAAGAGAGTCAATATGACTTAAAAAGACAAATAATTTATCAGCAATGGTGACATTCTTATCACCTTGTTCTGTAAATTTAATAATTTCTAATTCGGCTTCTCGAATACTGCGAAAACGCTGAATCACGATGACTGCATCACAGTCGGATAACATTTGTTGGGCTTCATCAACGTGCTTGGCTAACCCAGAATCTGAACCAGGGACATCATAAAAGACGATTCCTTCTGCTTGAGCGAGTTTATTGGTATAAAGTCGTGCTTCTAAGACCGCATGGGCGTATTTTTCATCAGCAACGTATTTTTTTAGTTGTTCTCGGATGTCTTCTAGTCGAGTAAAAGGAATAACTAAATTACCTTCTCGTCTGACTTGTTGTAGGGTGATTTCGTTTTCTCTAATGGTGTTTAAGTCTTCTTTTGCGCCAACGGTTTCTAATTCTTTGAGGAGATGAATAAATTGTTCTTCGCTGCGGGTTTGCACTTCTAATCTTTGTTCAGATTCGCTTTTAACGGAATAAATTTGAGTGGTGGTAAAGGTACATCTTCCTCCTTTGGCAGGAAGTAAATCACATTCTAACCATGCGTTAATAAAGGTACTTTTTCCTGCCTTTTCTAAGCCAACCACAGCAATGCGAAATTCTCTTTTTCTCAGTCTTTCGAGTTGACGGTTAGCAGGTATTGCCTCTTGCATGAGGATTTCTGTTAATTGAGAAGGAACTTCAGCTTGGGGAAGTTTAGCTAAGTCAACGGCAAAATGTTGGATATTTAAGACATCACTGAGACGGGTTTCATAGTAGGATGAGGCAGATTTCCAATCCATTCAGTTAACTCCTTAAATACGGTTGAATTTTCTGAGAACAGACGCATCTTTCAAGCGACCTAGATCGATAATTTCACCCTCTGTATTCTTAGGTATATCCCTTTTAATAACATATTTAGTTTCTGCACCAATGATATCTTGTCCATTGGGTATGTCAATCCTAATATAAAATTTAAGTTGACTGTCTGGTGAAATTTCTTGAACAATTGTCTCTATAATTTTTTCATCAGCTTCCTCTTTTCTAATACATAAAAATTCTGGAGCAGATTCAATTAGTTGAATGATTTTCTCTCTATTTATCCGCATTCCTACAATTAAGTCATAAACTGCTGATGCAGGAACAGCTAGACAAATCGCTGTAGGAATAGGTTGGCTAGGAGGTACAGGAGGACGTGTGTTTTGTTCGTGGGACTTCCTTAACAATTTTTGAGTAGAATATATTCCGATTAAGATAACAGCAGCGAGTACAATTAATTCCATTTTGTCCTCATTATCATCTAGGGATTTGCGAAATGGTCTGGAGACATTTTTAAAAATTTCTCCCCCCGTTTTAAGGATAGGGGATTCTTTAACAGGTTTTTGTTTATTGATAGAAATTGTATATATAATATCATCAGATAAATCTAAATCATCATCTAAAGAAGCATTTTTTTTAACACCATATTCTTGACAAAGTTCCTGGGCTTGGCTTGTATCTAAAATCAAATAAATGACAGAACTTAAAGTACCTACTTCCTGTCTTTTAATGTGAGGAAAAACTTGTTCAAAAATTTGCTTATATCTGGTTTCAAAGTATTCAACTACCACTGGAATCAGCCTCCTTTTCAAAATTACCTAGTCGAGAAAATTCTTCCTCTAATCTTTTCGCTCTTTGTTGCATAGGTTGCCACACATTTTGCTGTTTTTCATAATCAAAAGTAATCTCCTGTCTAGCCTTTTCTAGTCTATCCCGATACTGATCAAAAATATCATTTTGAGTTTTATCTACACTTTTTTTTAAATCGTCAATTTGTGCTAATAGCCATTCTATTACTTGCTTTAACATCTCAGGTTCAACTTCTTTTAACTGTTTTTTCCAGTCGGCTAAAATTTCTCCTATACTTGGAATTTTTGCATTATCGCTAAAGCGTTTTTCCTTTTTGGGAATTATCCATAACCAATGTTTCCAAGTTCTATATTCTTCAATATATTTTTCTTTTTTAATTTCAAAGTCCGAGTCAAACTTAACAAAATCAAATTTTAGATTATCTGTAACTTTGTTTAACTCTGATTCTGGAAATCTAATCACAATATCAGGAGCGCGTTCATTAGAACCTTTTTCTAAATAAGCAAGATGACAGATGAATAATTCATTTACCGCTTCATACATTCGCTGAATCTCTTGGGTAGAAATTTTATCCAACACTTGCGCTATAATCAGACTAAGATGAATAGACAGTTCGTTAAGTGCATCATTTGTTTGCTTAAGCTTCTCTTTTTCTTCCTGAGTTTTTGCCACCACATTTTGTCCATTTTTGGCGAAATAATGACTATAGCCCAGTTGGATTAATCTTCTCAGATTACCCTCTAGCAAGTTAACATTGACAATATTAGCTTTTTTAAAATTAGGATGATCTAGGGTAACTCTGCCATTTTCTAAAGATTCTGCTACTGCTTCTAAAATCTGGTCAACTCCTCTCCCCAGAGCATTTCTCCAATCATAGAGAGGGACTAATTTTTCTTCAATTTCATTATAAGGTTCAGTAAATTGAAGATCGGTAATAGCTTCTGTTAATATAGAAAGGGGATCATCTTCTGTTTGTTGGTTTATATACTCCTTACAGGTTTGATTAATTTTTTCAAAAGGCTTTCGTAAATTAGCATCACTCACTTGCAGAAATTGATCTAAGGAAGATTTAATCCATGAGATTTTTTCTATTTCCTGTTGATAATTTTCTTCCGAACTATTTAGAATTGCCGTGGTAGTTTGTACTGCCCATTGTGCAATACTATTTCCTGCCGCTACATTAAATTTTTCTATAGCTTGGGGAATAACTAATTTAGGAAAATGTTCTGCTATATGCTTGCTTAGTTTCTTTTCAAATTCTTCTGCATAGGATTGTTTGAATAACTCTTTGGCAATTTGTTCTTGTTGAGAGATAGTCCATTGTTTAGGATCAAGACTTAAGTTTCCTCGCTTCATGATTTCCTTAATTAAAACTTGAAAGTTATCTCTGGCTTGCTCATAGGGTTTTAATACTTTCTCAAGTCTGGTTTGATCATGCTCTGACCAATTTTCCTCTCTTGTAGGTAATTCCTCTAACAGATCCTGAAGCAATTTCTTATTATCCTGAATTTGTAAAGCTAATAAGGCTGGCCATGTACTCAGTTTTACAATTCTCAAATTTTCAATATCTTTTGTATATTCTCTTAAATTCTCGATCAGTTTTTCCTTAATGTTTTCAGTCGTTTCTTCAACAAACTCACTTTCACTTTCTTGCCAATCATCATCTGATCTGAATATATCAATTCGATTTAAAATAAATAGCATTCTTGCAGGAGAGCCGCCTAAATCTTTAACTTGATCAACAACTTCTGATAACAGTTTATCAACTTTATAAGCATCTGTTTCTGCGCTGTTATATGTTACTAAACATAAAGCTTCACGACATTGTTTGATAATCCCAAGATTTCCCTCATCTCCTACATAAGATAACCCGGGTAAATCTAATAATTTAACTCTAAACCCTTTAGGCAATTCTAAGAAACTTTCATCTTTAACCAGTCTAAAAGGATAATAAATAATAGAGCGAGGGTAAGCTAAATCAGGTTGTTTTTTTCTGGCTTTAATATAAGCCTTCATTAACTGTTTTAAGCGACTATAAATATCTTCATCGCTAATCTTTTCCCATTTCCCGCATTCCCACAACGCCCCTGGCGTTTCTTCAATAATTAAAGTCTTTTCTTCGCTATACTCAATGGTAACTGTTCCTGCACTCATTTCTCGCTGTGCCATCGGTACAATATTAGCACCACAGAGGAAATTCACTAGGGTACTCTTCCCACTGCTCGTCGTGCCAGTCGTCGCTAAAATCAGGCTAGGATGGCGCAATTCATTGATTAACACTTCTAAAGCTTTCTCTAGGTTACTAGAAAGTTCGTGGATTTCACCATGATAGGATTCAGGCAAATGCTGAATAATCTCCGTTTTGAAGTCACCCCAATAACCCGCTAGAAGGTTAGCTTTATTTTCCACTGCTTGGAAAACTTCGTAAGATTTTTGACCCATAATACTCTATCGCTGACAGAATAAGCTGATTCAAGAATAAGCCACAACTTCATTATAACGATAATTTTTTTTCTTGCCTTTAATTCTCGTGTTCTAAACTGGCAAAAAATCAAAATCTATAATTTCCGCAAAGGTATAAGGACAAACTTGCGGAAACGTATCAACAGATAAACCAGTTTTTTTGATCACCGATCGCTTGGCTTTATCATAAATTATATCTAACCTAGAAGCCCCATAATTGTAGAGGGTTTTTGACTGGAATAAAATTTCTAGTTCTAGACGAAAATTATCGATTTTATCGGCCCATCCCCAGCCACAATTGCCTTTTTCAGTCAGCCAATACTGATACATCAATAAATGTTTAACGGTTTGAATTAGATAGCTTTCCACTTGGTTTCTTTGTTCTCTCCCCAAATCTTCTATCTCCGTTAAAAGATGTTCCCAATCTAAATTTTTCATCTCCCCGCGTCGAATTTGTTCGGTGGTTCGCTCAATCCACAAAACAAAGTCCTGATCATAAAGTTGTTTTAATTCTTCCACCTGCATAGATTTTTGGGATTGAGCCGTGTTTTTATGATCAATCATCAACAAAACCCCCCACCAATGGGCGGGGGGTTTTTTAGTCACCTAATTCAAGGTTTAGCCGAACTTGCCAGCAGTGGAGGCGATCAAGAAGGCGGCGTAGGTGAAGATATAGCCAACGGTGAAGTGAGCTAAACCAACCAAACGAGCCTGAACGATCGAGAGAGCCACGGGTTTGTCTTTCCAACGAACGAGGTTCGCCAGAGGAGTACGTTCGTGGGCCCAAACGATAGTTTCGATCAACTCTTGCCAGTAACCACGCCAAGAGATCAGGAACATGAAACCGGTTGCCCAAACGAGGTGTCCAAAGAGGAACATCCAGGCCCAGACAGAAAGGTTATTAACACCGTAGGGGTTGTAACCGTTGATTAACTGAGCCGAGTTAGCCCAGAGGTAATCGCGGAACCAGCCCATCAGGTAGGTGGAGTTTTCGTTAAACTGAGCCACGTTACCCGACCAGACACCGAGGTGTTTCCAGTGCCAGTAGAAGGTTAACCAACCCAGGGTGTTCAACATCCAGAACATGGCTAGATAGAAGGAATCCCAAGCAGAGATGTCGCAAGTACCGCCACGGCCGGGACCGTCGCAAGGGAAGGAATACCCGAAGTCTTTTTTATCGGGCATTAATTTGGAACCACGAGCGTCTAAAGCACCTTTAACCAGGATTAGAACGGTGGTGTGTAAACCAAGAGCGATCGCATGGTGAACGAGGAAGTCGCCAGGACCGATGGTTAAGAATAGGGAGTTAGTGCCGCTATTGATCGCGTCTAGCCAACCGGGTAACCAAACATCACCGTAGTTAGGATAGGCGGTGTAAGCGATACTATCGGGGTTAGACAACAGTACGTTCATGCCGTACAGGGTTTTACCCGAAGCTGCTTGCACGAATTGAGCGAACACAGGTTCGATCAGGATTTGTTTTTCGGGAGTACCGAAAGCGACGACGACATCGTTATGAACGTAGAGGCCGAGGGTGTGGAAACCTAAGAAAAGGGAAACCCAGCTTAGGTGAGAGATGATCGCTTCTTTATGCTCCAGCATCCGCGCCAGCACGTTATCTTTGTTCGCTTCGGGATCATAGTCACGCACGAAGAAGATAGCACCGTGAGCGAAAGCACCCACCGCTAGGAAACCAGCGATGTATTGGTGGTGGGTATAAAGAGCCGCTTGGGTAGTGTAGTCCTTAGCGATAAAGGCATAAGGGGGTAGCGCGTACATATGCTGCGCCACCAGAGAGGTGATCACGCCTAAAGAAGCGAGAGCCAAACCGAGTTGGAAGTGGAGAGAGTTGTTAACCGTGTCATAAAGATTTTTGTGACCGGCTCCTAACTTACCACTGGGGGGTCTGTGTGCATTGAGGATGTCCTTAATGCTGTGACCGATGCCCCAGTTGGTGCGGTACATATGACCAGCCACAATGAAGATCACAGCGATCGCCAAGTGGTGGTGAGCCATATCGGTTAACCAGAGGGACTCGGTTTGGGGATGGAAACCACCTAAGAAGGTGAGAATCGCAGTTCCCGCGCCTTGGGCAGTACCGAAAATGTGGTTAGCAGTGTCGGGGTTTTCCGCATACACACCCCAGTCACCGGTGAAGAAGGGTAGTAAACCCGCCGGGTGGGGGGGAGTGGAGAGGAAGTTGTCCCAACCAACGTGCTGACCGCGGGATTCGGGGATAGCAACGTGAACGAGGTGTCCGGTCCAAGCTAAGGAGCTAACACCGAACAGAGCGGCGAGGTGGTGGTTCAGGCGAGATTCAGCGTTTTTGAACCAAGCGAGGCTAGGACGGAACTTAGGTTGTAAGTGTAACCAGCCAGCAAAGAGGAAAATCGCCGAGAGAATCAGCAGGAACACCGCACCTTGGTATAGGTCTTGGTTGGAGGTCATACCGATGGTGTAGAACCAGTGGTAAACCCCGGAATAGGCGATGTTAACCGGATTAGAAGCACCAGCTTGGGTGAAGGCATCTACCGCGCCTTTACCGAACTGGGGATCCCAAATCGCATGGGCGATGGGACGGATGTTTAAGGGATCTTTGATCCACTGCTCGAAGTTACCTTGCCAAGCGACGTGGAATATAGTGCCGGAAGTCCACAGGAAAATGATTGCAATGTGGCCGAAGTGCGACGCGAAAATCTTTTGGTAGAGATTCTCTTCCGTCATGCCATCATGACTTTCAAAGTCGTGGGCTGTGGCGATCCCGTACCAAATCCGACGGGTGGTCGGATCTTGGGCTAGATCTTGGCTAAATTTAGGGAATTTAGTTGCCATAGCTGTTTAGGAAATTCTCCTCTCTAAATAACTGAGGCTCTTACACGAGTGCTGGTTATTTCCTTTTTTAAATTCACCCACTGTAATAGGAAACGCTTACAGAGGTATCGGTCAATCGACGCTGGTTCAGCCTAGTCTTGCCAATCCCCGGGGGACTGGCAAGCCCTTATAGGCAAGTTTAGCCAATCGAGAGACTTCTGGCCAAGAAGAATGCCCAAGTGGTGACAATACCGCCTAAGAGGTAGTGAGCCACACCAACGGCACGACCTTGAATGATGCTCAGGGCGCGAGGTTGGATAGCGGGGGCAACTCTTAACTTGTTGTGCGCCCAGACGATCGACTCGATTAATTCTTGCCAGTAGCCGCGACCACTGAACAGGAACATCAAGCTAAACGCGAAGACGAAGTGACCGGCTAGGAACATGATTCCATAGGCAGACAGGGCAGAGCCATAGGAATTAATGACTTGCGCTGCTTGCGCCCAGAGGAAATCGCGTAACCAACCGTTGATGGTGATGGCACTTTGGGCGAAGTTACCGAGGGTAACGTGGGTGACAGTGCCATCAGGGGCGACGGTTCCCCAGACATCGGACTGCATTTTCCAGCTAAAGTGGAAGATTACGACCGAGATGGAGTTGTACATCCAGAACAGGCCGAGGAAGACGTGATCCCAACCCGAAACTTGGCAGGTACCGCCGCGACCGGGACCATCGCAGGGGAAACGGAAACCGAGATTCGCTTTATCGGGAATCAGACGAGAACCGCGAGCGTAGAGAACCCCTTTGAGGAGAATCAACACGGTGACATGGATGGTGAAGGCGTGGATGTGATGCACGAGGAAATCGGCAGTACCGAGAGTGATCGGCATCATGGCCACTTTGCCACCCACTGCTACTACGTCGCCACCGAAAGCATAACTAGCGGTAGTGAGAGCGTTAGGAGCGGTGTTGCCGGGGGCTAGGGTGTGGAGACTTTGTACCCATTGGGCAAAGATGGGTTGTAGTTGAATTCCCGTATCCGAGAACATATCTTGGGGACGACCAAAAGCCCGCATGGTGTCGTTGTGAATGTATAAACCGAAGCTATGGAAGCCGAGGAAAATACATACCCAGTTCAGGTGGGAGATAATTGCGTCGCGATGACGGATCATCCGATCGAGCAGGTTATCCACGTTTTTGGCCGGATCGTAGTCGCGTACCATGAAGATCGCTCCGTGCGCTCCCGCACCGACGATTAAGAAGCCACCGATCCAAGTGTGGTGAGTAAACAAGGATAGTTGGGTGGCGTAGTCAGTCGCCTGATAGGGATAGGGCGGCATGGCGTACATATGGTGGGCCACGATGATGGTTAGCGAACCTAAGAGAGCAAGGTTAATCGCTAACTGGGCGTGCCAAGAGGTGGTCAGGATTTCGTACAGTCCTTTGTGACCTTGACCGGTGAAGGGACCTTTGTGGTTTTCGAGGATTTCCTTCATGCTGTGACCGATACCCCAGTTGGTACGGTACATATGACCAGCAATGATGAATAATACAGCGATCGCCAAGTGATGGTGAGCGGTATCGGAAAGCCAGAGACCACCGGTGACGGGGTTCAAGCCACCTTTGAAGGTGAGGAAATCCGAGTAAGCACCCCAGTTAAGGGTAAAGAAGGGGGTCAAACCCTGGGCGAAACTGGGATATAACTCCGCCATCTTGCTCGGTTCGAGGATGAACTCGTGGGGCAAGGGGATGTCTTGGGGAGCGACTCCAGCATCGAGGAGTTTGTTCACCGGTAAAGAAACGTGAATCTGATGACCAGCCCAACCTAGGGAACCTAAGCCGAGTAAACCCGCCAAGTGGTGGTTCATCATCGATTCCACGTTTTGGAACCATTCCAGTTTCGGTGCGCTTTTGTGGTAATGGAACCAACCGGCAAACAGCATCAGACCCGCCATAACTAAACCACCGATAGCGGTGCAGTATAGCTGATAGCTGTTGGTGAACCCGGAGGCGCGCCAGAGGTAGAACAGACCAGAGGTGATCTGAATACCGTGGAAACCACCGCCCACATCGCCGTTGAGGATGCCTTGACCGACGATCGGCCAGACCACTTGGGCGCTGGGTTTGATGGCGAGCGGGTTGGTTAACCAAGCTTCATAGTTAGAAAATTTCGCGCCGTGGAAGTACATTCCACTCAGCCAAACGAAGACAACGGCGAGATGTCCGAAGTGGGCGCTGAAGATTTTCCGAGAAATATCTTCGAGATCGCTGGTTTGACTATCAAAATCGTGGACGTTGGCGTGTAGGTTCCAAATCCAGGTAGTGGTTTTGGGTCCTTTGGCTAAAGTGCGATCAAAATGCCCCGGTTGACCCCACTTCTCAAAGGAAGTAGGTACTGGGTCTTTATCTACAATCACTTTAGCTACCGCCTCTTTGGGGGGGAGTGCCATGAGGATTCTCCTCTCTCGACAATAGACTTAGCGTTTTATTTGAGGATAGATTTTTTAACCTAAAAAAGGCAAGTTGAAATCTGACCCACCTTTTGTTAATGTCGCTTGACTTTCCTCTTGGGTGAGATTCCAGTCGAAAGCATCAATAGTAGATGATAAGTCTTTGTTCTCTTGTCTGTTCGTTATGCTTAACAATAATTAAAATTCTCTCAATCCTTGATAGGAGAGACATTTTCTGCTATGGACGGTCTTAGTCAGCCTCAGACCGGTGATTTTTCTTTACAAAAGTTTATTAATTGTCGCTCCAGAAGCCAATTTCCCCCTTTTCTCCCCCACCAGACCATATAGAAAATTCAATAGATAGATTCTCAAAAAACAATCAAACAATTCTGTAAAATTGAGGCCATAACCTGATCTTCTCGCGCTTTTGCTGACACCAGAGCATTCAATGACTCTAGCAAAAATCAATGGTTTGTATAGATTTTGGCCTTGGCTCTAGGAGGAACGTGCTATCCCTACTACATAAATTAATCCCAGTCAAAACCCTTCATATATGTCTTGTGATCGGTTTACTGACCACCCTGTTAACTGCCTGTGGCGATCGCTTGACAGCCACCAATCTCCCCACTTCCGAAACCTCTAATCTTCCCGTCGTCCAGGGCCGCATTTCTGAGGTTGCCCCCCCGGTCCTAATTCAGGAACTGCGCCCCAGTTTAGAGCGTTACGCTCCCCAAGTAACGATTCTCAGTCCTCTGGCCGAACAAGTTTTCGATGACACTCAGGTGACAGTTAAACTACAAGTGTCAGATCTGCCAATTTTCCAAGACGATACCCTGAAATTAGGACCCCACTTGAGTCTAATTGTCGATAATGAACCAGCAGCAGCCATTTACGACCTCAAGCAACCGATTATCCTAGAAAATCTTGCCCCCGGTACTCATACCCTGCGCGTCTTGGCCCTGCGTCCTTGGCAGGAAAGTTTTAAAAATGATGGGGCATTTGCTGAAACAACCTTTCATATTCTGACAAAAACAGGCAAAAATGCCCCTGATCATAACTTACCCCTGTTAACCTACAGTAGTCCGCAAGGAATCTACGGTGCAGAACCGATCCTGCTCGATTTTTATCTGAGTAATGCTCCTCTACGTCTGTCCAATACTGCCAACGGGGATAATAATCTTCAAGATTGGCGCATTCGTGTCACTGTCAACGGTGAAAGTTTTCTGCTTGATACTTGGGAACCAATCTATCTCAAGGGTTTTGCCAAGGGCAATAACTGGGTACAACTAGAATTCATCGATGGTAAGGGAAATAAAGTCGAAAACGAGTTTAATACCAGCGTGCGCGTGATTAGCTTTGATCCCTCTTACCAAGACGGCCTCAGTCAATTAGTCCGTGGCGATTTATCCCCTACAATTGCCCGTAGCATTGTTGATCCCAACTATAAAACCATTCCCAGTCTAGAGGAAGAAACTCCCGTTATTGAGCCAGAAAGCCCAATAGTGGAAGAAACTCCTGTTATTGAGCCAGAAACCCCTATAGTGGAAGAGACCCCCGTTATTGAGCCAGAAAGCCCAATAGTGGAAGAAACTCCTGTTATTGAGCCAGAAAGCCCAATAGTGGAAGAAACTCCTGTTATTGAGCCAGAAAGCCCAATAGTGGAAGAAACTCCTGTTATTGAGCCAGAAAGCCCAATCGTAGAAGAAAAACCCGTTATTGAGCCAGAAAGCCCAATCGTGGAAGAAAAACCAGTAGAGACAGAAACAATCGAAAAGGTAGAGGAAACCCCTGAAGCGATCGAATCTCCCCTAACCACCATACCAGAGACAAAGGAGATTAACGAACCTGCCCCCGGTATTCAGCCTCCGCTAGAAGTGGAACCTATTCCCGAACCCCAGAACAATAGCGAGCAAAAAATCACCATTTTTGATCGCGTTCAACAAACCTTAAACCGCTTCCAGTTGGCCTCTTCCCCAGCAGAAAAAGATATCGAACTACCCACCCTCGATCCTCAATTATTCAGCAATGTCGAGCGGTCTTAGAGCCTAGCTTAATCCAGTTTTCAGGGGAAGTGGGGAGGTAGGGAGGTAGGGAGGTAGGGAGCGGGAGAATGGGGGAATTTCAACTAACACCCTAAAACCCCAACACTCTAAAACCCCAACCTCCAACCCCTCGATCGAGAAATTATTAAACAAATATTTCGCAATATGGACAAAATCAGGAACTAAGTTATAATCTAAAACGTCTATAGATGATTTACTAACTTTTTGCTTGAGGTAATTGTGTTTAACAAAATTTCCCTTGTCGCTGGTTTTGCCGGTTTAGTTGCCCTAACTACCGTTGGTGCTGTACCCGTACAAGCAGAACCGCAAAATAACGAAATCCTGATCAGTCAACTGCGCGGCCATGAGACCTACAGAGGTGAGCCGCAACTCAACCCCGGTGACTATATACTCGGTCGCGTCCGGGGAACCGTGGGTGGCATTATGTCCATCCAATTGATTAGACTTGTAACAGTGGATGGCAAAGAAATTTTCAACGGCGACTTTGCTGACGGAACCACCGCTCGTATTACTGGGGATGGCACTGGTGGCGACGATGTACTATTGCAAGTGGTAGATGGCAAGTTAATTTATGTGGGTAAAGCTCATCCCTATTGGGTTTCCCGCTTGAAACTAAAATCAGAAATCGCCGTCAGTACCACTCGCTCGCAACTTTTAAGAGAAATCAACGAAAAACAACCCGCTTGGGGACTTCCCGCTTTACCCCCGGAAACCAGAACTTTTACTGAAGTTGCTCCCCAACCCGCTCCCGATCCTAGTGTATCTCCTATCCGCGGACTTTGGTAGTGGGAAGACATCAGCAGAAAACCTCTTGTCTTTAGACTAAGAAGGGTGAAAACTTTCCTGACAATCTAACCAATTTGGACTAAATAAATCCCTCTTTTTCAGATAAAAGGGGGATTATTATTGCTCTCTTAGGTTTGGTGGGTAAAATGTATTCTAAGATACAGTCCTGCTGGCGAGGGAGTGGAAGGAACCACTCCAGACACAGAGGACACAAAGATTGATCGCTTCTATAGCAAAGAGCGGGATAGTTAGGACATAATAGAGAAAAAGAAATGAGGAGAAGCTTTCATGGCAGCACCCTATAGTGATGATTTAAGACAGAAAGCAGTGAGTGCCGTAGAGCGAGGGGAGAAAAAAAGCCATGTCT